>DAHVAA010000003.1 GCA_027314845.1 Thermoplasmata archaeon
GCGCTCACCTCCGGAGTGCTCTACGTCACCTTTCTCGCTTCGCAGGCGATCCCCGGTGTCGGGATCGTCGAACCGTTCCCGCTGTTCCTTCTCCCCCCGATCGCCGCCGGGGTACTGGCCGCACTCGTGGTCCGACGAGCGCTCCCCGGCAACGAGGCGGCGGCGCTTCCCGTGGCCTACGTGGCGACCACGTGGGGAGTCCTGTTGGGGGCCGACCTCCTGCGCCAGCCCCCCCTCTACGGAAGCGGGCCGGCCGGCCTCTACACCATCGGCGGCGCCGGGGTCTTTGACCTCGTCTACCTCTCTGGCCTCCTCGCGCTCCTGCTGGCCTACCTCGCCCACGCGGCGCTCGGCCGGCCGATCGCGGTATCGGCGGACGCCGCCCCCCCGGCCGGCCCCACGCCGCTCGGGCGGCTCGGCCGGGCGTTCCGCGCGGGGGTCCGGGGAGAGCTGGCGGTCTCTCTACAAGAGTCCTCCCGGGCTGGGCACGAGGCGGCCGAGCAGGCCCACCGCCTGCTCGACCTACCCCTTCCTCCTCCGAACCGGCCCTGGGAGGGCCTCCCCGTCCCGGGCTGGATCGTGAGCGACCAGGCGAACCTGGACTCCCTCGCCCGCAGCGAGAGTTCCGACGGACGGGAGGGGTTCCGGGGCTGGCTGACCGCCCGTTCTCTGGTCCGGCTCGGACGGGAGCTCGGGCAGCGGCGGTTCGGGTCGGCGGGGACCCGCTCGGTCGGATTCCTGGTCGACCTCGCGATCGTGGGGTCCCCCGCGATCGGGGTCTGGGCGGCCCTGGTGCTCCTGACTCCGGGCAACCTGGTCGATGTCCTCGGGAGCCTGGGGTTCAACGCGGCGATCTACGGGTTCATCGCGCTCGCTTTCCTCTACCGCGTGCTGTCCGAAACCTTCACGGGCAGCTCCCCGGGAAAGCGTGCGGTCGGGCTGGTCGTCCGCGACCGACGGCTCGAGCGCGTCGGTTTCCTGCCCTCGCTCGTCCGGAACGTCTCCGTGCTTCCGGTCCTCACGGTCCTCGGCTTAGGGGGCGCGCTCATGGTCGCCTTCGCGTTGAAGTGGGGGACCTTCGCGAGCGTTCCGGTCGGAGGGATCGACCTCCCCGGTGGTCTCCTCGCCCTTTCGGGGATCGTCGCCTTCCTCGGCGGGGGGATCGCCCTCTTGGGTGCGTTCGGGGTCCTCGCGATCTCGCTCAGCTCCGAACGCCAGCGGATCGGCGACGTTTTCGCCGGAACCTGGGTCGTCCGGGCGGCTATTCCCGGGGCGGTTCCACCGGGCGCAGCCCCGGCGCCGGGCCGGTCCGCGTGAGCGGGATCGCGATGGAAGAGACGTTCGCGTCGCGCCCCTCCCGGTTCACCAACCGCTCCGTGTCGATCTCGATCCTCCCGACCTCGACCTGACCCTCCAGGAACCGGCGGCGGACGACCTCGACCACATCGACCGCCTTGCCGATCGCGTTGCCCCGGGCCTTCACGACGACGGGCCCAGCGCCCGCGTTGAGCTGGGTCACGACCTGGAAGACGTAGGTCATGGTGGGCTTCTGGCCGATGAAGACCATGGAACCGTCGTAATCGCGGTCGGCCATCGCCCCTCCCACTCCCACACGTCTACACAAGCCTTTTTGGTGAAGGGGCCGCCTACCCTCCCTTCCGAGGCAGAAGACGTTCGCAAAGGTTATCGGTCAGCCCCCGTACGCGCGGGCGGCGTGCAGGGGTGGCCCAGCTTGGTCAAAGGCGCCAGGTTGAGGTCCTGGTCTCGTAGGAGTTCGTGAGTTCAAATCTCACCCCCTGCATTCCTCTCCGTAAAGGGTGACACCGTGGCCGAAAGCGAGGTCTGCCCCCATTGCGGCGCGGCGGTGAGCCCGGGGCTCCTCCTCTGTCCCTCTTGCCAGCGGCCGCTCGCTGAGGAAGCCCGCGAGGCCCCCCCGACCCGGCCCCGTGAACGGGCCGGCGCGCGCCGGCCTCCCTCGGGTGCCTCGAACCCGTTCGCGACCGAGCTGGCGCGGCGGCTCAACCGGCTGGCGCAATGGGGGGACGGCGCCCAGGCCCTCGGCGCAAAGCTCCCCCGCCTGCCGGCGTGGGCCGAGGAGGCCGCCCGGACCGCGCCCAACCCCGAGCCATGGGCCGAGGTCGTGCGCGGGATCGAACGGATCGCGCAGAAGCGGATCACGGCGGCGTTCGAGGAGTGGGAGAAGCGGGAGAAGGCCCGCCTCACGCGGCTCGAGGCCTACAGCGTCGACAGCCGCCTTGAGCGCGAGCAGATCGAGGAGGTCCTGCATGCCGCCCGGACGGGCGACATCCCGCAGGCGCTCTCGACGTTCCAGCAGGTCGACCGGGTCGTGGCGCTCAAGGAGCGTCATCTCGACCAGGCGCGCGACGAGCTCGAGCGCGTGATCGCGCTCCTGAAGGACATGCAGGCGCTCGGTGTCGAGGTCCCGCAGGACCCGGCCGAGATCGCCGACGACCTCGAGAGCGAGCTCCGCGCGGGGAAGCTCGCCTCCCTGAAGCAACAGATCCGCGCCCTCCGGCTCCAGTCGGTCAACCGGCTGAAGGCCGGCCTGCCGAAGTACATCGCACAGTACGGCGACTACCTGCTCGATGAGCGCACGCACGGCGTGGCGACCGAGCTCGAGGCGATCGAGCTCGCCCGGGGGGCCCGGGAGTTCTTCCACGGTCGACCCGAGGAAGGACTGCGCCGACTCCGCGCGCTCCAGCAGCGGCACGGGGCGCCGCTGAGCCGAAGCGGCCGGCTGAGCGCGGGTCGGCCCCCGCCCGAGCGCGATGGGGTCCTGCGTTCCTAGAGCAGCTGCTCGAACAGCTGGACGTCCTCGTTCCACTGGTGCTTGCGGAGCAGACCGCATCGGTCGAACCCGAGGTGCTGAAAGAGGGCCGTCGCCGACGTGAACCGGACGAGCACGTCGGCCCAGACCTCGGGGGCGTTCGACCGCCTCGCCCAGTCGACCGCGCTCGCGAGGAGGGACGTCGCGACCTTCTGCCGCCGGTGCTCCGGGTCGACCACGAGATGAACGAGATGGCAGCTCCCGTCCTCGAGCGAACAACCGATCACACCGACCACGCGGTTCTCCTTGCGGGCCGCGAAGTAGGTGACGCCCTCCATCCAGCTCGTGAACTCGAGCGGGGTCGGCTGCCAGGACTTTACGAGGGGGACCGGTAGGCCGGTCTGTTCGGCCTCCCAGACCATCTTGTAGATCGCGCAGACCGCAGGGATGTCCTGCGTGCTGATCCGTTCGACCGCGAGCGCGCCCGGTGACTTCGGTGACGGGGCCACGGGCGGGGCGACGGGACGGTCCACCCCGCGATCCGGTCGGTGCGCGTCGGCCACTTCAGAAGCTCCGGTACGGGGTCCTGTCGGCGCCGACATTCACGCTGGCTATTGAATCTTACCCACTCGTTCGGCCGGGCACGGTGCTACGGGGTGTGGCGCGACGGCGTGCGAGGGAACGGCGTCGTCTCGCGAATGTGCTCGCGCCGGAGGACCCAGCGGAGGACCCGCTCCACGCCGAGGCCGAACCCGGCGTGCGGCACGCTGCCGTGGCGGCGGAGGTCGAGATACCAGTCGTACTCACGGGGGTCGGCGCCGATCTCCTCGAGCCGTCGGGTGAGCCGCTCGGCATCGGTGTCGCGGCAGGACGCTCCGATGATCTCCCCGTACCCCTCGGGGGCGAGGAGGTCGGCCGCCTCGACCGTCCGCGGGTCGCCGGCGGTGGGAAGCATGTAGAACGCCTTCAGCTCGCGCGGAAAATGCGTGACGAAGATCGGCGAGCGCTCCTCGAGGGTGAGCGCGCGCTCCTCCGCGGTGCCGAGGTCGCTCCCCCACCGGACGGGGAGCCCCCGTGCGGCGAGACGGTCGATCGCCTCGTCGTACCGAAGTCGCGGGAACGGTGTCGCGAGGGCGAGGAGCTCCTCCGGCGGTCGGCCGAGCGCGCGGAGCTCCGCCGGGCGGCGCTCGGCCAGGAAGTGGGCGACGTGGACCATCATCCGTTCGATGAAATCGAGCAGGCCCGCGAGGTCGCACCACGCGAGCTCCGCCTCGAGATGGAGGTACTCCGTCAAGTGGCGGGGGGTCCGCGACTTCTCCGCGCGGAACGATGGCGTGAGGGCGTAGACCCGCTCGTTCGGGAAGAGCAACGCCTCGAGGTAGAGCTGCGCCGTCTGGGAGAGAAACGCCGGCCGGCCGAAATAGTCGAACCGGAACGCCTCCGCGCCGCCCTCGGCCGCGTTCCCCGACAGGATCGGCGGGGTCACCTCGAGGACCGACTCCGCGTCCAGGAAGTCCCGGAGCGCCCGCAGAAGCTCCGCTTTCACCCGGAAGGTCGCGACATGCTCCTGCGAACGGATCGCGAGATGGCGCTTGTCGAGGCGGAACTCCTCGGTCTGGTCGGCGAAGATCGGGAACGGGAGTCCGGCGTCGATCACCTCGATCCCACGCGCCCGCACCTCGCGGCCGCCGGGGGACCGCGGGTCCGCCGCGACCGTCCCTTCGACGGCGACCGCCCCCTCCACCTGGACGTGCTCCGCCGCATCGAACGACTCCGCGCCGAGGACGTCCCGGCGGCCGGTCACCTGGACCGTGCCGGTCCGGTCCCGCAGGAGGAGGAACAGGATCCCGCCCGAGGAGCGCGAGCGGAGGACCCAGCCGCGTAGGTGCACCGACCGACCGACCGCCTCCGCCGCGAAGGCCCGTTCCACCGGCTCGAACGGTGCGGCGACGGGAGCGCTCACTGGTACTCCCGCCACTTGTGGCCGCATTTCGTGCACTCAAAGATCCGGGTCTCGGGTTCGTCCGCCCCGCGGGTCTGCCTCAGGACCCAGTAGGCCTCCCCGTTGCTGCACTTCGGGCAGGTCTCCTCGGCCTTCGGGAGCGTCACGGTCTTCGTCTCGACCACGTCCATCGTGCGCTGGGTCGCAGCGGCGTGGAGGATCGCCTTGCCCTCGCCGAGCGGGAGCTTCGTCCCGCACGTGGAGCATCGCCAGACGCCCGCGGCCCGGTCGGGACGCATCAGGCGCTTGCACTTCGGACAGAACGTCACGGGGCCTCAATACCGGAGGGTGGGTATTTGACGGTTGGTGGACGGTCAGCTCAGCAGCTGTTCTGGAGGTCCGTGACTCTCGGGTGGGGCGTCCGGCGCGGCGACGCTGAGCGGCAGCGGGGACGGCTTCGCCCCCGGCGCGAGCAGCCGACGGACGTGCTCCGTCCGGCGCGCGAGGTCCTCCTTCGTGCCGATGTCGTGGCGGAGGTAGTAGTCCCCCGTCACGTACCGGAGCGCCGCCTCGACCCGGCTCCCGGCCTCATGGATGGCGCTCGCTTCCCCGACCAGGGCGACCCCACGGGAGCTGCTCAGGCGCACGGCGCCCGGACCCGCCGCGTCGACGTGGCCGTAGACCACGTGCACCCCGGTCGCCTCGATCGCGCCCGCGTCCATGGTCAGGACCCCGCCCGACCGGGGGCTGTCTCCATACCCCGGGGGCACGAGGTACTTCACGACCGTCGCCCGAAGTCGGAACCGAACGAGATTCGGGTCGACACGCCCCGTCGCGACGCCCGCCAGGAGCTCCCCGAAGTTCCCTTCTTCATAGAGCGTGAGGGCGTTGATCCCTTCCGGGTCGCCGAACCTTGCGTTGAACTCGAGCAGGAGCGGCCCCTGGGCGGTGAGCATGAACCCTCCGTACAGGATCCCGCGGTACGGCAGGCCCTCCGCGCGCAGCGCCCGGACGGTCGCGTGAAGGATCTCGAGCGCCCGGTCGCGGTCGGCGGCCGGCAGGAACGGCAAGAGATGGTCGCGCTGGGAGTACGAGCCCATGCCTCCCGTGTTGCCCCCATGGTCGCCTTCCTGCGCCCGTTTGAAGTCCTGGACCGCCGGCATCGGGTAGACTCCCGAGTCGGTCACGAACGCCATCAGGCTGAACTCCTCGCCGTCGAGCTTCTCCTCGAAGAGCACCCGGCCCCCTTGGAGGAGGAGCGACTTGGCGTACATCGCTCCGTCCTTCGCGGCGGCGAAATCGGAACCCTGTACCCAGACCCCTTTGCCCGCCGTGAGGCCACTCGGCTTCACCACGAACGGCCCGGGGAAATCCGCCGCGGCCCGGTCGGCCTCCTCGACCGACGTCGGCGCCACCCATCTCGGCTGTCCGGTCACGCCGTGGCGGGCGAGGAGCTCCCGGCAGAACAGCTTGGAGGACTCGATCCGCGCCGCGGCGCGGCCCGGTCCGACGGTCGGAACCTCGGCCGCCCGCAACGCGTCCGCTACCCCCGCCGCGAGCGGGGCCTCCGGACCGATGACCGCGACGTCCACGCTTTCCTCCCGGGCGAGCCCCGTCACGCGTTCGGCGTCGTTCGGGTCGAGCCGGGCCGAGCGGCGGGCGAGTTGTTCCAACCCCGGATTCGCGTTCTCGCTCGCGACCACCACTTCGGCCCCGGCCTGGTGGAGCGCCCGCGCGACCGCATGCTCCCGGGCTCCGCCCCCGACCACCAAGAATCGCATCGGGGGCGAGAGGAGTCAAGACGGGTTATATGGCCGTCGGGCACCGCGCCCCCGACCGGGGGTCGGGGACCGCCTCGTCCCGCCACCCTTAAGAAGAGACCGCCAGTGGGCGGTCTCCCGGTTCCGCCGATGGAGCTTCGAGTCGTCGAGAAGGAGCACGACCTGCTCCGCGTCGAGTTCCCGAGGGGGGAGGAGACGATCCTCATCCCGCTGGTCGAGGCGCTGCAGAAGGAGGAGAAGGTCGTCGAGGCGCGCTACTACCTCGGGCACCCGTACCTCGAGCGCCCGACGCTTCTCCTGAAGACCAAGGGCGAGAAACCCCAACAGGTCCTCAAGCGGGTCCTGAAGGACCTCACCGACCTCTACGGCGACCTCCTGACGGACTTCGAGAAGAAGGCCGACAAGGTCAAGGCGTAGGGTGGAGCGAGGCCCGCATGCTGAAGGAGTGCGCCCAGCACGGGTACTTCCGCGCGGAGGTCTGCCCGGTCTGCGGGCAACCCGGGCGGTTCTTGATGAACGACCGGGAGCTCGACCACCTGGGCCGGGTGATGACCGGGATCCTCCGTCACTTCCCCGACCGCTATCAGCTCTCGATCGACCCCCAGGGATGGATCTCCCTCCCCCAGATGGTGCGTGCGATCTCGGTCAAGCACCCCGCCTATCACTGGCTGCGGGCCCAGCACCTGGTCGCGATCGCCGAGACGGACGCGAAGGGTCGGTACGAGGTGCGGGACGACCGGGTGCGCGCGACCTACGGCCACACCGTCGAGGTCGAGCCCGACCTTCCCACCGACAATATCCCGGACCGCCTCTACTACCCCGTCACGGCCGAAGAGGCCGGGATCGTCCTCGAGGTCGGCCTCAAGCCGTCCGACCGCAAGAAGGTCCATCTATCGAAGACCGCCGAGGACGCGCGTTCGGCGGGGTCGGTCCGGACCCCGGAACCGATCATCCTGGAGGTCGACGCGAAACGCGCCCGGGAGAACGGGCTCGTGATCGGCAAGGCGGGCAAGACGGTCTACGTCGCCGACCAGGTCCCCGCCGAGTACCTCTCGCGGTCGGGCCTCGAGAAGGCCGCGGAGCCCTCGTAGGCCGCGGCCACTAGGCGAAGCCGCTGCCCCCGACGTTCGACTCGTACAGGGTCGTGATGTAGACCGCGATCGCGAGGTGGCTCGAGAGCGGGTACGGGTTCGTGAAGACGAAGTAGTACGTGTCGGTGACCGGCGCCGAGTAGACGATCCGGCCGTCGGGCGTCGCGCTGACGGACCAGGCCGGGCTCGCCAGCGAGCCGTTCGAGATCGCATCCCACGAGGTCGAGTTGTAGACGCTCAGGGCGATGTTCGTGCCCGCCGGCTGAACGGAGGAGAAGTTCCCGACGACGTAGTCCCCACCGGTGATCTCGCCCGAGATCACCGTGTAGTTTCCGGGGTCGATCACGTACGTTCCCGAGGTCGTGAGCGGGTCGCCGGTCAGCACCGGGGGACCCTGGATGACGGCGCTCACGATCGCGTAGGTGATCCCCACGACCACCCCGACGACGATGAGCGAGCGAAGGAACCCGGTCAACTGCAGGCGACGCCGGACCCGCTTGGGAGCGACCGGGATCTCGGACGCCGAGAGCGGCCGCGGGGCGCCGCAGATCGGACAGCGGTCGGCGCCGGCGGGCACCGCGACACCGCAGAAACGACACGCGCCCCAGACTCGGGAGCGCGGCTCCGACGCGACCACTGTTCTCAGGGGTGGAGCCGAACTGGCCCCTTTTGGTGTTTCGTACGAACCAAGGCGGCCCGGGAACCGGTCTCAGCCCTTGCGTTTCGGCGCTCCGAGGTGGAGCAGGACGTTCTTCTCTCGAGTGTAGGCGCGGACGGCCGCCTGACCTTGTTCGAACCCTACCCCGCTTCCCTTCGCCCCGGCGAAGGGGGACTGGGGGAAGGTGAGCGGCGCCTCGTTGATGACCACCATGCCACACTCCAGGCGACGGGCGAAGCCGTGCGCGGTCCCGAGGTCCCGGGTCCACACGGTCCCGAGGAGGCCGTAGTCGGTGTCGTTCGCGAGCTGGAGCGCCTCCTCCGGGTCGCGGAACGAAAGCGTCGCGAGCACCGGCCCGAAGATCTCCTCGCGGAGCGCGCGCGAAGCGGTCGGGAGGTCCGCGAGGACCGTCGGTCGGACGAAGTTCCCGGCGGCGAGCGAGGGCTCGTTCGCCCGCTCCCCACCGGTGACGACCTTCGCCCCCGACCCGCGCGCCTCCTCCACGTAACCGAGGACACGCTCGACCTGCTCCCGCGAGACGAGCGGCCCCATCTCGACCCCGTCCGCCGTCCCGGGTCCCAGCTTGAGCTGTTCCGCGATCGCCCGAACGCGGGCGAGCAGCGGCTCCCGGACGGACTCGTGTACGATCAGACGGGAAGCCGCCCAGCACATCTGCCCGGCGTTCTGGAAGATCCCGTAACCAATCCCCTTGGCCGCTCGCTCCAGGTCCGCGTCCGGGAAGACCACCACCGGCCCCTTACCCCCCAGCTCGAGCGTGAGAGGGAGGAGCCGGGTCGCGGCGAGCTCGGCGATGCGCCGCCCGACCTCGCCACTGCCCGTGAACGTCACCGACCGACAGCGGGCGTCGCGGACGAGGGCCTCGCCGACCTCCCCACCGCTACCGAGAACGACGTTGAAGATCCCGTCCGGGACGCCGGCTTCTTTCGCGAGGCGGGCGAACGCGACGGCCGTGAGGGGGGTGAGGCTGGCCGGCTTGAGCACGACCGCATTCCCCGCCGACAGCGCGGGAGCGACCGAGCGGACCGCGAGCAGGAGCGGGTAATTCCAAGGGGCGATGTGGACGGTCACGCCGAGCGGCTCTCGCAGGGTGTAATCGAGTCGCGGCCCGGGGACCGGGATGACGGCCCCCTCGACCTTGTCGGCGAGCCCGGCGAAGTATTCGACCGTGCGCACTACATAAGCGATGTCGCCGCGCGACTCCCGGAGCGGCTTGCCCATGTTCCGGGTCTCCAACAGCGCGAACTCCTCGAGGCGGGATTCGAGCAAGCCTGCGAGTCGGGCGAGTACCTTCCCCCGGCGGGCGCCGTCGTCCATCGCCCAATTCGACTCGCGGAACGCCCGCTCGGCGGTCTCCATCGCCGCGCGGGCATCGTCTCGCGAGCCGACGGCCGCCCGGGCGAACGGACGATTGGTGGCCGGATCGAGGAGCTCCTGAGTCGCCCCGGTGCCCGCGGGGAGCTCACGCCCGCCGATGAACAGTTCGTAGCCGGACTCCGCCTCGGCCATGGTCCGGGGGAGGAGCACCCGCGCGCCCTCATAGCGGTTCTCGAGCGAAAACGCCGCGGGACGGCGAGCGGTCGTACTCCCCGGTCGGTCTCATTTCGCGTTGGCCGGATTGGACAAGGGTAGTAGTACGCTCGAACGTCCCGAGAGCGCAGGGACGAACATGACAGCGAGTTCCATAGGGGCCGCCTCGGTGGCGGCCCAAGGAAGCGGAGCGATAGGCTCGGCAGCCGGCGCGGCGCATACCACGGCAGCGGCGACCGCCTCGGGAGGCGCGATGGTCGGGCACGGGGTCGGGGTCGCCGCGGGCCACCTCTCCGCGATCGTGGCGAAGGCGAGCCTCGGCGCGAAGGCGCTGGCCGTGCTGGGCGTGGGGGTGGCGGGGGTCGCGATCGCCGCCCAGACCGGCGCGGCGCCGGGGATCCAGGTCGCGCTGCAGCATGTCCCGGTCTGGACCCACGCGCACAGCATCCTGAGCTCGCTACGTAGCTCGCTGGCCGCGCACGGATCGGGCGGTTTCCATCTTGGTCTGGGGCCGTAAGAGCCCGACCGCGCCGGGGAACCTTAGATGAGTCGAGCAGCCCGTACCGGGCCGGCCGAACCAAACCCCGGGTCGGCCCTCTCCTCCGCCGTTCGGTCGTACTGGCCTCGGTGGGCGTCGGTCGCGATGCTCGCGAGCGGCGCGATCGTCGTCCTGGCGGACACCGAGAACCTCCTTCTCGCGGCGGGGGTCGCGCTGGTGGCGTTAGGGCTCTACGGGCTCCTACGCCGCCGGGCCCCTCGCCCTGACCCCTCGCCGGAAGACGCGGGGCGCGGCCGCCCCGGACCTCGCGCGGCGGTCTCGGACCGGTGATCGTGGCGGGTCATCGCCCGAGCAAGTACGCCCGCCCCTTCCAGACCACGGGCCGGCGTCGAAGGCCCCGAACGAGCGACGTGGCGACGAGCGCGAGGTAGAACGCGACCGCCACGGGGAAAAGCAGCCCGTACCGACCCGGCGCTCCCACCGCCCGGGAGAAGGCGAAGTGCTTGCCGAACAGCGCGACGTAGAGCAGCGCTCCGAGACCGACGAGCGGGAGGTTCGCTTCGAGGAGGCCGAACGGGAGGAGACCGAGCGGTAGCAGGAAGAGCCCGAAGAGGCCCAAGAGGAACCCGGTCATTCGGGCGCTCGAGTACTCCGGACCGTGGATGTTCTTCACCAATCCTTCGAACATCTCTTTCCGGTCCCGGTACATCCTCGTCACCGCGAGCGCGGGGCTCCAGGCGATGCGCAACCGTCGACCCGTGGCTCGGTACCGACGTGCGATCGCGACGTCCTCGAGCACGACCGACCGGACCGCAGCGTGGCCGCCGACCGCCGAGTACGCCGAGCTGGTCGTGAGCCAGTACTGCCCGTTCGCCATCGCGGCCCGAGAGTCGTCACGGTTGATCCGCGGGGCTCGGAAGTAGGTGAGGACCATCTGGACATAGAACGGAAGCACGACCCGCTCCCAGAACCCGACCGCCTCGACATGCGGGGCGATCGTCGCGAGGTCGGCGCGCTCCCGCACCGCCCAATCGACGGTGGTGCGAACGGCCGCAGGGTGGGTCCGAACGTCCGCATCCAGGAACAGCAACCATTCGCCGGAGGCGGCGTTCGCCCCGGTCCAGCAGGCCCAGTTCTTACCGACCCACCCCTTGGGGAGCGGAGGCGGTTCGAGGCGGCGGACCCGCGGACCGCGGGCATCGATCACCTCGCGCGTGCGGTCGGTCGAACCGTCTTCGACGACCAGGATCTCGAGCTCGAAGTAGTCCTGGGCGAGGAGCGTGTCGAGCGTCGCCGGAAGCTCATCCTCCTCGTCGCGGGCCGCGATGATCACGCTCACTTTCGGTCGGGCCGCGCGAGCGGTCTCGGGAGGCGCGGGGTCGAGCCGCGGCATCTCTTTCGCGAAGAGGATCGCGACCCCCTGGTAGAGCAGGACCCCCACGCTCGCCGCCACGAGCAGGAGGACGACCGCGAGCGAGAGCATCGCTCCGCGAGGATGGCTCCTAATAAAGCCGTGGCCGCTCCCAAGGGCCGGGAGGATCCGGTGGCGACGGTGGAGCATCCGCGGGTCCGCCCCGGCACGCTCGAGGACCGGGTCTACCAGGCCGAGATCGCCCGGGCAGCGATCGACCACAACACGCTGGTCGTCCTGCCGACCGGGCTGGGGAAGACCTCGATCGCGCTCCGCGTGATCGCCGAGGCGCTTTTGCGACGGCCGACGGCGTCGATCCTCTTCCTCGCGCCGACCCGTCCGCTGGTCGTCCAGCACGCTCGCAGCGTCGCGAAGACGCTCTTCGCTCCCGAGCCGCTCGTCCTGACCGGCGCGATCCCTCCCGAACGTCGGGCGCTCCTGCTGAACCCGCCGCAGGTCGTCGTCGCGACACCTCAGGTCGTGGCGAACGACCTCGTGGGAGGTGGTTTCCCCCTCGGGTCGTTCTCGCTGCTCGTCCTTGACGAGGCGCACCGCGCGGTCGGTGACTATCCGTACGTTACGATCGGGCGCGCCAACCGCACCGGGCCGAACGCGCGCGTCCTCGCGATGACCGCCTCGCCGGGCGGGAGCCTCGAGCGTATCCGGGAGGTCTGGGCGCACCTGGGCATCGAACGGTTTGAGTACCGCACCGACCAGAGCCCCGATGTGATGCCCTACGTGCACGGGGTCGGGGTGGAGACGGTGACCGTCCCCGTCCCTCCCGAGGTCCGCCATCTGGCGATCCTCCTGCGCGCGGCGGTCGAACGACAGGTCCAGGCCCTCCGCGCTCTCGACCTCCTCCCGGGCGTCGAAGCGAACCGGCGCACCCTCATCGAGCTCGGCGCGAGGCTGCACCGGCAGATCGCGGTTGAGCGCGGTCGGGAAGCTTCCGGGAGCGCGGCCCTCTGGAAGGCGGTCACCGCGCAGGCCGCGGCGATGAAGGGCCTCCACGCCCTCGAGCTCATCGAGAGCCAAGGGGTCGACGCCCTGCGGGAGTACTTCGGCCGGCAGCTTCCGGCCGAAGGAGGCCGATGGACCCCTGCGCTCCGCGCCTTCCTCGGCGACCCGGACGTCGAGGAGGTACGCCGAAGGCTCGGTGAGATGACGGTCGAGCATCCGAAGATCGCGACCTGCGTAGAGGTCGTTCGCCGCGAGCTCACCGAGCACCGCGAGGCGCGCGTGATCGTCTTCAGCCAGTACCGCGACACGGTCGACCGGCTGGTCGAGGAGCTCGAGAAGGCCGGGGACACCGTCGTCCGGCCCGCACGATTCGTCGGACAGGCGACGCACGGGAGGGACCCCGGTCTCTCCCAGAAAGAGCAGGTCGGTGTCCTCGACCAGTTCCGCCGGGGGGAGCGGAACTGCCTCGTCGCGACCTCGGTCGCGGAAGAGGGGCTCGACATCCCAGCAACCGACCTCGTGGTCTTTTACGAGCCGATCCCGGACGTGATCCGCACGATCCAGCGGCGGGGCCGGACCGGTCGCGCCCGGACGGGGCGGGCGGTCGTCCTCGTCGCCGAAGGCACCCGGGACGTGAGCCTCCACCGCGCCGCGCACGCGCGGGAGCGACGGATGCACGAGATGCTCGAGCGGGTCCAGGCCGAGGTCGAGCACGGACGGGCGCCGCCTCCGCCGGAGGCGAAGACCGTTCAGCGGATGCTGACCGAGTTCGATTGACGCGAGTCAGCGACCGGTGCTGCCGAACCCACCGTTCCGGGACGCGACCGGGGCCACGCGTCCGGGCCGGAAGCTCGCCGCGTGGTCCTCGACGAGGCGGACCTGCCCGATCCGGTCCCCGACCTCGATGCGGTAGCGACCTTCGAAGAGGTACGTGAGCGGGACCCGGACCTCGCCGGAGTAGTCGCGATCGATCGTCCCCGGGGCGTTCACCATCAGCACCCCTCGCGAGCTGAGACCGCTGCGGGGTCGGACCTCGAGGAAGGTCCCCGGCGGGCAGCGCATCCGTAGTCCCGTACGGACCAGCGTCACCCGGCCACGCTCGAGGTCCGCCGCCTCCGCGGCGGCGAGGTCGAAGCAGGCCGAGCCGTCGGTCGCCCGGGTCGGGAGCGCGATGGACGGCACGTCGGGCAGGCGTTCCACCCGGATCGTACGCGGGCGACGGGGCACGGCGTTCCTCAGACCGGCGTTCTCTTTACGGTTCCCGCGCGCCCGGCTCCGCGACCGACTCGGGGGTGCCTCCTTCGGTCGCGAGCCATCGAGCGACCAAGCGTCCCTCGGCCCGACGAAGGACCTTTCCGTAGGCGGGGGCGCTCCGCCCCGATTGTCGCGCGAGGCGGGTGAGCGTCACGCGGCGAGGGACCGCATAGTAGCCGAGGACCCAGGCCCGGGCCACGAGCCGGGCCTGCAGCGCGGTAAGACCGGCGGACGACTCCTCGGGGACCTGGGGTCGGCCCGAGGCGCGCAGTACCCGGTAAGGGAACTCCTCGCGATCGAGCCGCTTCAGCACTCGTCGCAGCGCCCGCTCGTCTCCATGGAAGGAGGCGACGACCTTCTCGGGGGTCAGGCGGAACGGTGCGGTCGGGGAGATCTCTCCGCCGGCGAGCGAGAGCCAGCGTCGGAGTCGCTCCGGGTTCCGCTGGCGGACGAGAAGGATGTAGTCCCGGGTCCGTGGTCGCCGCTCGACCAGCTCGAAACTCTCGAGGCCGTAGATCGCGCGAATGCGACGCGACTCGCGCTCGAGCTCCGCCGCGCTGCGCAACGGCCCGCGTCGGCGCACGCGCAACAGCTGGAGACGCCACCCCTGCTCGAGACGGAGGGTCTCGAGGAGCTCGACCTCCTCGTACTTCTCGAACAGGCCGCTCGGGATCACGCCGAGCAGGGCGAGGTCCTCGGTGCGGAACTCGAGCGTGACCGACTGCATCGCCGCGTCGAGCCGGGGTTCCGATATGAACCTTCTTCCTCCGCGCGCCGCGCTTAATACACCGGACGGCTCGAGGAGCCCGTGACGTTCCGATCGCTCGGGGAGTTCCTGACCGAGCTCGAGCGGCGCGGCGACCTGACCCGCGTCCGTCGGCCGGTCTCTCGCGACCTCGAGATCACCGAAGTGACCCAGCGCGTGCTCCGGGCCGACGGGCCGGCCCTCCTGTTCGAGAATGTCCCCGGCTCGACGCTGCCGGTCGTCACCAACCTCCTCGGGTCCCCCCGTCGCATCGCGCTGGCGCTCGGCGCCGACAACGTGGACGCGGTCGCGGAGCGCGTGGGCCAGCTGGTCCGCCTTCGCCCGCCTGCGGGTATCCTCGGTGCGGTGCGGGACCTCTCAGGGACCATCGAGACGCTCTCGACCCTGCGCTCGCTCGCCCCGAAGCGGGTCCGCTCGGCGCCCTGTCAGGAGGTCGAGGAAACCGAGGTCGACCTCGACCGGATCCCGATACTGAAGTGCTGGCCGCACGACGCGGGTCGCACGGTGACCTTCCCGGTCGTGATCACGAAAGACCCCGATACCGGGGAGCCCCACACGGGGATCTACCGGCTCCAGCAGTACAGCCGGGACACGCTCGGGATGCATTTCCAGATCCACCGGGTCGGCGCCTCGAACTACCGCAAGTGGTGCGCCCGCGGGGAGCGGATGCCCGTCGCCGCGGTGATCGGCGCGGACCCGGCGACGGTCTTCTCGGGACTCGCGCCGGTACCGGAGGGGATCTCCAATTTCGTCTTTGCCGGGTTCCTGCGCTCGGAGCCGCTCGAACTGGTCCCGGCTCGGTCGGTGGACCTCGAGGTACCGGCACAGGCCGAGATCGTGCTCGAAGGGTACGTCGACCCGACCGAGCGGCACGTCGAGGGGCCGTTCGGCGACCACACCGGCTACTATTCGGCCGCCGAGCCGTTCCCGGTGTTCCACGTCACGCGCGTCACCCACCGGGAACGGCCGGTCTACCTTACCACCGTCTCCGGAAGGCCGCCCACGGAGGACGCGGTCCTCGGGAAGGCGGTCGAGCGCGTGTTCCTACCGGTCATCCGGCTCGTCCTGCCCGAGATCGTGGACATGGAGCTCCCGCTCGAGGGCCTGTTCATCAACGTCGCGGTCGTTTCGATCAAGAAGAGCTACCCGGACCAGCCCCGCAAGGTCATGCACGCGCTCTGGGGCCTCGGCCAGATGATGTTCGTGCGCTACCTCATCGTGGTCGACCACGACGTGAACGTTCACGACCTTTCCGAGATCCTCTACCGGGTCGGACTCCAGGCGGACCCGGCGCGAGACCTCGAGCTTTCGCAGGGACCGGTCGACCAGCTGTCGATCTCGAACCCGGTCCCGAACCTCGGAGGCAAGGTCGGCATCGACGCGACCCGCAAGGGGCCCGAGGACGGCTTTCCCCGCCCGTGGCCCGAGGAGATCCGGTCCGACCCGGAGGCGGTACGAGCCGCGGAGCGGGTCATCGCCGAGGACCCAGGGCTCGCGCGGCTCTTCGCCCGCCCGCGCCCGTGAGCGGGGACCCCTCGGCCCCCCCGGGGCCGACGCGGGAGCTGGGTCGGTTCCTGGAGATCCAGAACCTCGGCCTCAACCTTCCGTTCGCGCTCGCGTTCCTCTTCCTGGCCGCGCGCGGACTCCCCCCGCTCCTCACGGTCGGGCTCGTGGTCGTGGCGTTCGTCGCGGCCCGGAACGCCGGCCACAGCTTCAACCGCTGGGCCGACCGCCACCTCGATGCGGCCAACCCGCGGACCCGGGGCCGCGCGCTCGCCGCGGGACGGGTCTCTCCGAGATACGCGCTCGGCGTTTGCGCCGCGAACGCGGCGGTCCTGGTCGCCGCGGCGTACTTCCTCAACCCCCTCGCCTTCCTCCTCGCCCCGGTGGCGCTCGCGATCGTGCTCGGTTACAGTTACACGAAACGGGTGACGGCGTTCACCACCGCCTTCCTCGGCCTCGTGGAGGCGGTGACGCCCGCGGCCGTCTACATCGCTGTGACCGGGACCCTTGAGCCGGTCGTGCTGCTCGCGGTCGGGGGGCTCCTCGCGTGGGGGACCGCCTTCGAGACGATCCACAGCCTCGGAGACCTCGATAGCGACCGAGAGCTGGGGCTCTTCTCGTTGCCCCGGCGCCTCGGGATCCCGGCCTCCGTTCGACTGGTCCCGGCTCTTCACACGGCGGCGCTCCTGTTGCTCGCGGCGTTCGGTGCGCTGCTCGGGCTCTCGGCGGCCTACTTCGCGGCGCTGGTGGCCATGGGGGTCCTCGCGGCGTTCACCGACCGCTCCCTGGCCCGCCGCCCGACCTCGGCCCGGGTCCCGTTCGAACGCCACTTTGCCATGGGGGCGGTCTACCTCGCGGGGGTCCTGCTCGCCGTGTTCCTGCCCTCCTTCCTTCGGTGACCGACGATCCGGCCGTCGCTCGCCTCGGGGAGGGTATAGGTAAAAGCCCCCGAGCGGCGTGACCGCGGAGGAATCCATGCCTCAGGTGATGATCGGCCTCTCGGCGCGCGACTACCGGACGACGAACGAGGTCTGGCGCCTCGCGAAGCGCACCCTCAACCCGACCGTGCGTCGTCGGATCGGCTGGCGCGGCCGTTCGAGCTTCCTTCGGGAGCTGATCCTCTTCGGCTTTGAGAAGGCCAGCACCGACCCCGCCGGGTTCCTGCGCGAGGTCCGCGAGACGCACGACCCGCTCTTCGGGAGGCGGGGCCGGTCCGAGGCCGGCGCGGAGCGTCGGGAGGGAATGATCCCGCTCTGGCAGACGGCCTTCCCCGCGACGACCGGCCCTTCGACCCCCCGCCGTCGGGGTGGCCGGGCTCCCCCGGCCGAGTAGACCGCGGTCTCCTCCACCGAACGAGGCTCGAATGTCGCGGAACGTGGAGCGGCTTGACGGCTTGGCCCTGTTCGGTTCGGCCCGGGTCGGCCCCCTCTCGCTCGACGTGCCGGGGCTCGTCGAAAGCCGCGGCGAGGGCCCTACCGGTGCTGAGCTCGAGCTGACCTCGCTCGACGGGCCGTTCGGAACGCGTCGCCTTCTCCTATCGAAAGGAGGCTCGAGCCTGGAGCTCGACATCCCCGTACTGGCTCCCGAGGTCGCGGGGACGGAGTCGGGGGTCCATCCGATCGCGGAGGGAGCGATCTTCGTCCACTATCCGTTCGACCCGGGGCGGTCCGAAGCGCTGCGGTCGCTTCGGCCAGCGCTCGCCGTGCTCGGGAACGCCCGGACGCTCTGGAACGAAGGGGCTCCGTTCGTCGAGGCCGTGCGCGACCTTCGCCGGGCGGTGGGGGCCGGCCCGGTCCTCTGGGCACCGCGCGTTGGACTGCCCCACCGCCTCCCGTTCCTCGCCTACGTCGGGGTCGACCTGGTCGACACGACCGAGGGGCTGATCCGGGCGACCCGGGGAGACTACTTCGACACGACCCTCGGTGTCTCGGACCGGGAGAGCGCCCGTCGCGAACGGGCTTGCGACTGTGGGGCCTGCCGGGCGGAGCCGGTCGGCCCCCTCGCCGAGCACGTCCGGGCGGCCTACCGACGGTCGATGGCCGAGACCCGGGCGGCGGTGCGCGCGGGACGTCTCCGCGAACTGGTCGAGGCCCGGCTCACGGCTGAACCCGCGCTCGCCGAGATGCTCCGGTACGCGGACCGGGAGCTCGCGTTGACACTGGAGGAGCGGACGTCGGTCACGAGCTCGGTGAGCCGCACCTACGTCACGACGGAAGCGCTCCGACGTCCGGAGATGCTACGATTCCGCGCGCGGCTGCTCGAGCGGTACCGGCCCCCGCCCGCGAAATCCGTGCTCCTCCTCGTGCCCTGTTCGAAGACCAAGCCGTACCGCTTCTCTCGTTCGCACCGTCGCTTTGCCTCGGCGATCGAGGGCCTGGCGGGTGCCGAAAGGGTCCATGTGGTGTCCGTGAGCTCGCCGATCGGGCTCGTGCCCCGCGAGCTCGAGGATGTCTACCCCGCCCGCCACTACGACATCCCGGTCACGGGGGACTGGTCGGAGCACGAGCGAGGGGCCGTCCTCGCGGCGCTCGACCACCTGCTCCGAACGGGACAGTACTCGGCGATCGTCGCCCACCTCGACCCGGAGGAGTATCGGTTCGTCCACGACCGCCTTCCGAGCGACGGACGCGTTCGATCCTCGCTCTCCGACCACCGTTCCACCTCCTCCGAGGCGATCGCGCGGCTTCGGGCGGCGCTCGTGGACGCGCTCGCCCCGCTCTCCCCGGTCCCGGGCGGACCGCTCTCGGTCGTGCGACAGGAGCTCGAGGAGGTCGCGAGCTTCCAGTTCGGGCGCTCCGCCGCGGAGCGACTGTTCCGGCCCCCGGTGCGCCTCGCGGGGCGCCCGTGGTTCCAGCGCCTGACCGACGGCAAGGTCGACCTCGCCACGGTCCGGGAGGAGCGAGGGCTGTTCCACCTCACCGTCGCCGGCGCCCGGAAGATCGGGCCGCCGTTCCCGCTCGCGGTCGAGGTCGACCCCGCGCTCCCTCTTACCGGGGACCTGTTCACGCCCGGCGTCCGGTCGGCCGACCCCGGGATCCGGACCGGCGACTCGGTCGTGCTCCTCCGCCAGGGAGCGCTCGCGGCGGTGGGCGAGGCGGCGCGGCCCGGGCCGTTGATGACCGAGCTCGAGCGCGGGCTCGCGGTCCATGTCCGCCACCGAGAGCACCGACCGACCGACACTCCCATGTTGGCGGAGCGGTCTCCCACGGAAGATGGGCCGGTAGTCCAGCGGTGAAGACGCCGCGCTTACAACGCGGAGATCGACGGTTCGAATCCGTCCCGGCCCACGGTTCGAAGCGAAAGTAACTCGGCGACCCGGTCTCCCAGTCGGCCGAGCTTCGGTCCGAACGTCACGGCTCGATGCCTCGAATCCGACCATCCCTTCCGCCAAGGGTCGCCTGAGGTTCTCGCCTCCGCGCCGTAGGGGGCTGCCCCAGCTCGGGCCCCGAGCAGGTACCGGACCGATTCATCGCGAGAGGCGAGGTCCCGGAAGTGGCCCCAATCGCGCGGGATCTCCTGATTCCAGCCACAGCGTACCCCCGCCGAGCCACCGCCGACCCTCCTCCGTCCATAGGAACCCGATATCCGAGCATTGTCAGCCCCGAGTTGCCGCTTACGCATCGCGAAGCGACGGGGCCCCGACCCCACGGCCGGTTCGTTCTCCCGGTCGCCGGCCCCGGAGCGGTGGAGCGGTCAGGATGAACGAAATCGGGCCGAGCCCCCCGGCCTACACCGCGTTCAGGACCACCGAGCCGGAGTAGTGGTCCGCGGCGCTGGAGACGGTCATACAGATGAGCCATCCTACTCCCGAGACCTGCTGCCGACCGGCGGTCTGCACCGTCGAGCAGCCTGAACCGCTCGTGCCGAAGTAGACGTCTCCACTCGATGTCCAGTTGGAAAAGATGTACCCACCGAGGGTGCCGAAGGTGACGGTCCCGGTACACACGGCCGACGTACAGGCGAGGAGCGTCGTGGTGTTGGTCGGGCTGGATGTGACGTTGTTGCAGACGAGTACCGCCCGGTTCGGGGAGGACAGGATTGAAACGATCGCGTGGGTACAAGAGAAGTCGATGGAAGTGGTCCCTCCCCAAGGAGGCGCCACAGGCGCGGCCGGTCTCTCAAGCTCGTAGAGAGCCGCCGACACGACCGCTACAATCACCGTGATGATGACCACGACGGCAATCACTCGACGCCAAGGTCGTGGGTGCGAGGGTGGGGAGAAGCGGCCTCCCGCAGGGCCGGGACGGCTCGGGTCGAGGCTCGAGGTCGGAGATGATGGCGCGCTCGTACCAGCATCCTTCAAACGAGACCTCCCCATGGCGGCATGGATCCGCACACGGGAACGCGAGCGCACCACCTCTGAGCGCAGCGTAGAGAACCGTAACGCAGCAGGCGGACTGGCGAGCGGAATCCCCCCCGCATCGAGGCGATCCCGAACTCCGCCAGGGTCATGACGGCCTTCAGACCACGTTGACCGTGACGGACCCTGAGTACCGACTCGCCGAGTTAGGAACGGTCATGCACAGTGCGACCGGATTCGACGTGCTCGATTGCACGCTGGAACACCCGGATCCACTCGTGCCGAAGAATGCATCCACGCCGGACGTCCAGTTTAGGAAGAGATACGCACCCGTGGGATTGTCGGTCAGGCTCACGGTGCATTGAGACAGGTCACATAGATCGACGGTGGTCGAGATTTGATCGTTGCACAGCACGTTACCGTTGGTAACGGAAACAACAGAGTGCGCGCATGAGAAGGTAACGTAGTCGCCCGGGGGCAAAGCCACGCCCAGCGAGGGTGAAGTGATAGGAGAGTAAAACCCGCCGGCTGGGAGCCCCCCGATGGTGCCCAGCAGAGCGACGACGGAACACCCGGCTACTAACACCAGAACGTCGACCCTATGCCAAAGCGACGGCCGGACCCTCCGGCGCGCCCACTTCCGCAAGTGGGCTCACCCAACCGAGCAGCGGATTACTTCGTTCAATAAGTAGGTTGTGCAGCTCCACGGAAATCTCCCGCGGGGGGGAGATCCCGGAAGCTTGAGACGCGACGTTTGCTCGCTCTGGAAAAGGCGAATCGAACCTCTCGTCCATCGCGACCGCCTCTCCTGTCCCGGAAGGAACTACTCTCCACGATAGTTGCACCGCCGGGCGTTTGGAATCCGTCCCGGCCCACTGCTCGAGCCCCACTTCAGGGACAGCACTCACCGCGCGCCAGGTCAGGGCGGATGGCGCTTCTCAGGGCGGGTCTTACGGGCGTGACAGGGATCGGCCGGGAGGGTCTCTCTCGGAAGCAAAGTCGGGATTCACCCGCAGCCGGGTGACGACCCCTCCCCGCCCTCGCGAACCGACGGTGGACCGCGCCTCGACCAGCCCCTGGAGCTCCAACTCACGAATGGCGGGGTTCGCCGCACCGGACCTCGGGTACAAGGAAGAGGGGGACAAGCCGACCCCCCGCGCGATCTGAACGAGCCTTCTCCAGCCCGACTCTTCTTCTCCTCGGAATCGGCCGGCCCGGTCGTGCGCGAACTCCTCTCGCAAAAAGTCGATGGCGCGGAGCGCTCGAGGGCTCAGGAGCTCGGGTGTCGGCGCGCGCGGGGCCGCTTCGGACCGTTGGCCCGGCGCGCGGTTCTCGTGGTGGGACCCGGCCGGCATACGGGTCACACCGCGGATCTGGACCCCGCCCCGTCGGGAGACTCCCAGGAGCCGCCACCGGGAGTCGACCGGGGTTCCGCGCGCAAAGCGCTGCCGGACGACCTGATCGACCTGGCCCTCGCGCTCCCACGCGGCGAAGTCGAGGATACCGTCCGCGAACGCCTCGAGTTGACGGTAGAACGGTTCGCTGTGCACGCCCGTCGCGAATCCGTGCAAGAACGTGATGTGCCGGCCGCGCGCCGCCGCGAACGCTCTCGACTGGAAGAAGTCCAGAATCTCGTCCTCGGAATTCGCCGTGGCGAGCAACGAGTCGTTGTCATCGATGTGTAGGATGTCCTGCTCTCCCGAATCGGCGAGCACTCGGCGAGCCGCCCGCTTCCACTCCTTGAGACGCAGCGAAACGGAGACGAAACGGTAGGGCTCCTGCGGCGCCGCCTTCGTGAGACCGGCCCGAGGGCTGAAGCTGTCCCGAAGGCGAAACAATCCCTGTCGACGGGCGGGCCACGTTCACGCCGAGTCGGGTCAGCCCTTCGATCGCGTCGGCCGGCTCGTGCTGAAAGACGTGGTAATCGGTCCGGATACCGACTCCGATCGCCTGAGCCGCGATCGTGTAGGACGCCTCGTACCAGAGCGAGGGGGGCTCGAACGCTACCAGGAGCACCCTCCCGGTCTCGAGCCCGCCGGGACTCAGGCTGGTGAAGAACGGAATCGGTAGGCGTGCGCGACCCACGCCGGGCCTCCGGGCGGATTCGATTACTTAGTTCAGTCTGCCCCCCTCGTAACGCCGGCCGCTTTAGTCTCGGCCATGAGGTCCGGGAAATGGTTCTCCGCGCGGGGGTGGAGGCCGCGCGGTGGAGGGCCGGTGCGTCCGCTACCCTCCGAACGGCTGAACGCCGAAGATGAGGACGATCCCGGTGTTTACCTCGTACGGGTTCGCCCCTCCGTGATCGATCGGCAAGAAGTCCCCCGCGGCTTCTCCCGCCGCGAGCGCCGAGCTGCTGGTCAGGGGCGTGAAGCTCGGAGAGTTGCTGAACGTGGGAGAGTAGACCACGATGATCACCACCCACGGACCCATCATTTCGCCGGCGGTGCCGTTGTCGCCAAAGCCCGGAGAGCCGTCGAGGATGTGGTCGTGGTACGGGAAGTTGTTCAGCCCGCCCCCGTGGAAACACGGGTCGCATTGGGGCATGTACCCGGACGGAAGGACCTCCGGATTGCAGCTCGATGGCGACGTGACGCTGCATCCGGCGGGCAGCGGGAAGAACCCAACGACGTAGATCGGCACGGCTTGCGCGAGCAGATTGGGGTCGGGGTTCGTGATCACATGGGTTACGTGGAAGCAGACCTCCTCTCCGTTGGCCCAACCAAGTTCCGTGCAAGGACCGGCGGCCGTCGCCACGCCGGAGACCGCGAGCGCCAGACCCACCACCACGACCAGCGCGACAGCGATGGCCGCCGCCGGGTTCACCTTTCCCGTGGCTCGTGTCGGTCGGCTACGGATCTCCCGCACGATATCTGTGTACCTGTTCGTCTCGCGCACGGTCTTCCCTCGTCGCTGCAGAGCGTGAAAATTAGTTGAGGGATTTTCGTCGCGGTCGGACGGATTTTTCACGAAGGGACGGTGGCGTAGTTCCGCGCGGGGGTCGACCGGCTCGAGGCGAGCTTCGCTCGGTTCACGGGGCGTTCCGGGCAGCATTTGTCGGCGGATTCACCGAGGGCTCTCACCACGCGGTGCGGAACCTACCCGAGCGGGCCGCCGGAACGTTTCCACGCTCGGAAGGGAGGGGTGTCGGGTCCAGCGAAAGCGGGTTCGGTCTCGACCTTCGAGCGCGAGCCGCCACGGGCCCGGGAACGCATGTCGACACGGTCGACGTAGCTGCGTTCGCGGGGACCCCCGGAAGGGCCAGAGCGTTGGCTCGACAACGAACGGCACCGATCACGCTCTCTCCCGTGAGGACCCAGCGCCTTCGGTGGGGTCCCTACGGTCGGGGGACAATCCTCGTGTTCGATCCGTAGAGCGGTCCGGATCCCTCCGGCCAACGGCTTGAGAGGAAGGTCACCCCGGTCGACCAGCGACCCGGTCCCGCACTTGCGACCACCGAGCCTCCTCGAGCGTCCCTTCCGCGATCCGCATCGCATCGACGAAGCGGTTCGGCGGCGGGTCGGACCTCATTCCGGCGAGCAGCACCTCGAGCTCGTTCACGTTCAGGGCGGGTAGGGTCCATCGCATCCACGCCTCGAACCGCTCGAGGGGAATGTGATTGTAGAACCCGGCGCGCAGCGCCCGTAGCTGTTCGTCCGTGAACCGCTCCCACATCACCGGCACGAGCGTCGCCTCCTCGTTGTTCAGGTGGGCGAGATAGAGCGCGAAGAGGTCGTTCGCCTCGAGGGTGAGCCGGTCGCCCACCTCGATCCGCCGGGCCCGATCCGTCAGCGGGATGAGCGCGTCGCACGTCTTCCCGAGCGCGTGGATGCGGCGCGCGATCTCGCCGTGCTCGGTCATCATGAGGGCCACCACGTCCGCGTCGAACGGCTTGACGGCCGAGAACAGGTCGTGCTCCTCATGGGTCGAGTGCGCCTGGAGCAGGCAGAGGATGCAGTTCGAGACGCTCGAGGAGAGGTCCCGCTTCAATTGTTGCGCGATCTCGTTCGATTGGGCCGGGTCGGCGAAATCCGCGACACCGAGCCGCAGCCCGAGCTCGTAGACCATCGAGCGGACGCCCTTGTGGATCGGCCGGAACAGGTTCTCCCGCTCGGACACCGGTGCGCGCTCCGGCTCGAGCAGGGCGTGCAGGCCCATAAGACCGTTCTGGGGCCTTTGTATCCGTTAGGCCGGGATGGTCGGGGTGTAGTAGAGCTCGAGCGTCTCGCTCCAGACGAGCGAAACGTTCTCGGCGTTCCGGTTCTCGAGCACGAGAAAGTACGTGGCCGGTGACGGGAGGACTTCGGCCGACAGCGTGCAGAGCGTCCCGTTCCCTCCGCTCCAGAAGTAGGCGGGCGGCGGGGCGCTCGGGGGCGGCGCCGCGTTCAGCGCGTCGAGCTCGCTCGTGTTGAGGAGGTAGGACTCCACGGGCTGCGGCGCGGAATACTGGCCGATGAAGAACTCGTCGTCGGACAGGCGGTTGGCCTGGTAGGAGGTGAACGAGTGGGCCGCCAGCGTCTCGCGGGTCCCGCAGTTGACCACGATGAACCGGTCCCCATTCGGGAGGTTGGGAGGAGGCGCCGGCGTGCAGGAGGTTCCGGCCGCGGGCGTGAGGTCCGGAAGGATGACCACCGCGACCACCACCGCCACCGCGAGCACGGCGATCCCCGCCGCGACCCACCGGCGCCGACCCGTGCGACGTCCCCCCGCCGAACTGCGGGGGAGCGGGCGCGGAGGCAGGGAACCCCCGGGCGTGGAGGTCTCGGCCGGCGTCGACCCTTCCCGAGCGCGCTCCATGCCCTCGAGGTTACGGGGGTCCGAGGCTTACACCTTCCCGGTCCGCGCCTACGGCCCGTTCTTGCGCGGGGGAAGCGGCGGCGGGGGCCGGGGGGCTGTGGGGGAGGCGGGAGCAGGGCCGGCATCAGGGACCACGGCGGGCCCAATGGGCGACGCGACCACGGGTAACGGTCCCGATTCGTCGCTCAGAGCGATCAGATGGGGCGCCGCCGCCGCCCACCGGTCTTCGACCTCGCGGGAGGCCGGCTCCGGTCGAGGGGGTGCCACGAACAGCCAGACGGTCATCGCGATGTTCGTGCCGACGATCAGCAGGATCGCGGGCAAGAACAGCTGGGAGACCTCGGGAACCTGCTCGAGCGCAACGATCAGGAGAACCGCGGAGGTGAGTCCCCGGCCGTAGAACGCCGCCGCCGCTCCGGACCAGCTCGGAGGGACGGCCTGAGGGCGGGTGACCGCTGGGAAGATCGACCTTCGGGCCAACAGGATCAGGACGACGAGCCCCGCGATCGCGAGGCCGGGGATGAGCCCCGGGTTCGACAACGAGGCGAAGAGCCCGATGAGGAACAGGAAGAACGAACGGAGCACGAAGGCGATCTCCACCTCGACCTTCCGCAGGTCGTTGGAGATCCGGAACGGACGTGAGCGTCGGAGGAACCGACGGACGAGCTCCTCGTTCCCCACGACCACTCCGAAGACCAGGGCGGCCAGGATACCGGACCCCCCGAGCGCCTCCGTCACGGAGTAGGTCACGAACAGGAACCCAAGCGTGGCGAGCGCGACGAACGGTCGGTCTTGCCAGCCGTAAAGGAAGAGCAGCCAGATGAGCCCCGCCGCGAGGCCGATCCCGATCCCGACGGGGAGCGGGAGGACGAGCGACGCGGTGACGTTCAGGGCGAGCGATGCGGAGGACGGGGCGCGAAGCGCGAGGATCGTCGTGACGGTCACGACCGCCACCGCGTCCTCGACCGCGCCGTCCAGGTGCAGGAAGCTACGGAGCCCGGGGGCGAGGCCGAGCCGGTTCGCGAGGGGGATGATCACGGCGCCCGAGGTGCATCCGAGGGCGGTCGCGAAGAGGAGTGAAAGGACGGTGTGCCCCGGGAAGATGAACAGGGAGCTCACGATGAAGATCAGCGCCGAGCTCAAGAGGTAACTCGTGACGGCGAAAACGAGCGCGGAACCGGCGAGCGGGCGGACGAGACGCAGCTGGAGGTCGAGTCCCGCGTCGAAGAGGATGAGCATGAGGGTCGTCGCTCCCAGGAGCGGCGCGATCGCGAGCAGCGAGCTGGTGGCGACCAGGCCGAGCAGCGGACCCGCGATGAACCCGAGGGCCACCAGCCAAAGGACGTCGGGGACCCGGAACCGGGAGGAGAGCCAATCGGCTCCGAAGCCGACCAGGAGCGTCGCCCCTAGCAGAAGGACAAGCAGGCTCGTGCCGGTAAGCCCGAGGAGCGCCATCTAGGGCCCCTCCGCCCGGGTGGCAGGTCGTGGGTCGGTAGGGCCTCCTCGCAAGGGCGGTTCTCCGCCCCTCAACCCAATGGCCCTTATGCGTTGCCGGACAGGTGACCTCGCAATCCCCGGATCCGAACCGTTCGAGAGGTCAGTCTCCCCGGCCGCTCGAAAGCTCCTTTCGACCCCGAAAGCCTTTATTCGAGGCGTACGGCTGGATGACTGACCCATGGTCGAGACCGACCCTGCCGACACTTCGGGCGCGCCTTCGGCCCAGCCCACCGTGCGGGCGGCCCGACGCGGGGCGGAGCTGCTCCGGCGCTTTCCGCCGGTCCGATTGACGTGGATCTTCCTCGCGGGGCTGGGGGGCTACGAGTCGTACTACCTCCTTGGCCTCGGACTCCCCTCGCTCATCGCCCTGCCGCTCATCGCCGCGATCGTCGACCTCGGGTTCCAGGGCATGCGGTTCAACCGCTGGCGGTTCCCCGATGCGGCGCTCGTCACCGGGCTCTTTCTCGCCCTCATCTTTCCGCCGGTCGCTCCGCTGCTCGCGACCGGGGCCGTGGTGTTCGCCGCGGTAGCCCTTCGCCACGCCCTGCGCTTCCGGGGACGACCTTGGTTCAACCCGGCGGCCCTCGGCGTGCTGATCGGCACTCTCGCCTTCGGCCTCGCTCCCGCCTGGTGGGTCGGTATCGGCCCGTTCGGTGAGGCCGCGGTCGTCGCGCTCGGGCTCTTGCTGATCCTACGCCAGCCGTCGTCCTGGAGGCTCCCGGCGATCTTCCTCGCCAGCTACGGCGTTCTCGCCATCGTACAGCACCTGGTGGTCGGCACGACCACGGACCCGCGATTGCTCGCGCTGCAGGTCGCCGACCCGGCGACCCTGTTCTTCGCCCTGTTCATGGTCGCCGAGCCCCGAACGGCCCCCGGAGCCGCGCACCAGAAGGTGCTCTACGCCGGCGTGGTCGGCACCGCGGCTGCGTTCCTGCCGCTGTTCCTCCCGTCGCTCGGAGTGATCGTCAGCCTCCTCCTCGGGAATGGGGTCGCGATCGCCCTCCGGCGCACCCCGGCCGACGAGCGGGTCCCGGCGAGCTCACGAGCGAGCCGGCCGGGCCGGACCAGCCCGAGGTCGGCCGCCCGTCGGGCCCCGAGTCGTTGGCCGGTCTCCTACCGGGTCGGCTCCGCGGTCCTGGTCGTGGTCGTGCTCGCCGCCGTCGTCGGCACGAACCCCCTCGGCGGAACCCCCGCGCCGGTCGTGACGATCAGCAACCCCGTCAGCCCCGGTGGGGGTGGGGGCGGCGGAACGCTCTCGGCCGCCTGCCAGTCCGACAACCCCTCGATCCCCTCTTCCCAGCTCACCACACTGCACAAGATGCTCGGGCCCTCGGTCATCCTCTCCTACGATGCGGGGACGGGCGTCGTGAAGTTCTATGACCCGGTGAACCACGTGACCGTGACCGAGTACGACCTCTACGAGGACTACGGCTTCGCCGAGTTCAACGGGGACGATTACGCGGTCAGCGGCTGCGCGGCCTAGCACCGCGCGGTCGACCCGGCGTTATAGCTATGGTATTAGCTATAGTCTAAATTGAAATTCTATATATCTGATGCTGACGCTCCTTCCTTCGATGAAGCGAGCGAACCACCCCCACGAACTGGCCCGGCCGGCGAAAGAGGCCCGGCCGACCCCCGCCCCTTTCGACCTTCCTCGAACGCGGGAGAAGGGGCGGGAACCCCCCGGCCCGGCGATCCTCCTCGTGACCCACGGCGAGCCCCCCGAGCATCTCTTCCGACGCCTCCTCGGGGCCTATCTCGCCGGCGCCCGGGAGTTCGTCCTCCGGGAGCGGGGGGTCCTCCGGGCGCCGACGCGGGAGGTCGTGCGCAGCTTCTGCCGGCGGACCCGGCAGCCCGAGATCCTCTCCGACGAGCCCGGCGTCCTGACGCTTCGGGACCTGGCGTTCGAGAGCCCCGTGCCGCTCGAGCAGCGGATCTCGCGAATGGGACGGATCGTCCTCGACTTCCACCGGGCGGCGGTCGAGAGCTGGTCCCACCTTCCGCTCGACGCCGACGGGGCATGGGAGCGACGCGACGACGAGATCGACCGCGAGGCCTGGTACGTCCAACGCCTTGCCGCGATCCGCCTCCGGGACGGGGAGGGCGGTTCGCGGCTCCTCGGCTATTGGACCGTCGCCCGGAGCCTCGAGCGGATCGCCGACCATGCGACGATCCTCGGCGACGAGGGCCGGCGGCTGGTCGACCTGCCTCAGGGCACGGGACCGTTGACCTCGTTGCGCCAGTTCCACCGTCAGGCGATGGACCACCTCGAAGGGGTCCTATCCGCGACCGACGGCGCGACCGCGAACGAGCTCCTCGACACCGGCGAGGCACTGCTCGCCTCGGGGCGGGCCCTCTCCGACCGGCTCCTCCCCGCCGTGAACGGGGGGACGATGCCGCCGGCGACCGCCGCCGCCGTGGCCCGCATCCTCGAATCGATCGGCCGCACGGTTGCCTATTCCGAGGATATCGCGCAGGTCGTGCTCGACCGCTCGCTTCCCACGGTCCGCGTTGGCGAACGGACCCTCGTGTCCCCCCTCGCCGCCTCCCCGCTCGCTTGAGCGGTCTCGGAGGGACGTGAGGGAGGCGTTTTCCTCCCCCGCCCCTCGACCTCCCGAACGATCCATGCCCCCCGTCACCCCCAACACGCGCTACCTCCGGGTGGTCGTCGTCCGTCACGGCCCGGCCGAAACCCGCGACCCCGCCCGGTGGCCGGACGACGACCTTCGGCCGCTGACCCCGAAAGGGCTCAAGGATACCCGGAAGGCGGCGAGAGGGATCGCGGACCTGCTCGACTCGGCGCCGGTGATCGCGACCAGTTCGGCCGAGCGGGCTCGGGCGACCGCCGAGGTCGTCCGGTCCGCGCTCGGCTCGAAGCGACGGATCGAGGCCTGGGAGGAGCTCGCGAGCGGCCGGATGGCCGAACCTATCTTCGCCCGGCTCGAGCGGTCGGCCCGCCCCGGCAAAGCGTTCGTCCTCGTTGGCCACGAACCTACCCTCGCCGAGTTCGTGGGGCTCGCCCTCACGGGGGACGGTCTCCCGCTGGTCGAGCTATCGAAAGGCGGGGCCGCGTGCCTCGAGTTCCCCGCGGCGGTGCGGCCCGGCGCCGCCCGCCTCCTGTGGCTGCTCACGCGCCGTCAGCTCGAGGCGATCGGCGATTAGAGGCGGGCGCGGCGGGGCCGGCCGCCCGCACCGTAGAGCGGAGCGATCAGGCGGCGGACGTCCTCGTGGACCTGTTCGGGGGCCCGGTTCGCGTCGACCCGGTGGAAGTCGTACTCTCCCGACATCCAGTCGAACTCTCGCCCCAGTCGGTCCTGGTAGAGGAAGAAGCTCTCGAACAGGTCGCGCGAAAGGCTCAGGTCCATCCCGCTCTCCCAGTAGTCGAGCGAGCCGTACTTCGCGATCGAGCGATGGAGGAGGATCTCCGGCCGCGCCTCGAGGAAGACGATGAGGTCGGGCCGCAGGGCGAAGCCGTAGACCTCGCGCGCCCACTCGCGCGACGCCCCGCGCGCGATCGCCCGCGCCATCAGGGTGTAGATGTAGCGGTCCGCGAGGACGGTCGAGCCCGCGGCGAGCGCCGGGATGATCTTGTTCTCGAGCTGGTCGGCGAAGTCGACCGCGTAGAGGAGCGCGAGCGTGGTCGCACCGAGCGTGTGCCCCTGCTTCGCTCGGTCGATCTCGTTGCTGACGAGGTCCGAGCGCCGAAGGCCGGTGTCGACGACCGCGTGCCCCTCGACCTCGAGGAAGCTTTTCAGGAGCGCTACCTCGGTCGTCCGGCCGGACCCGTCCGGACCCTCGACCACAACGAGCTTGCCGCCGAGCGCCTCGGTCGGCATCCCGGGAAGCCGGGTCCCGTACGTCCTACCCGTCATGCATCAACCGCGCTCCGGTCGGGAAGTTCTCGAGCATCGGGGCGAGGTCGCGCCTTAGGGCGGCCTGGATCGCCTCGACCGACCGCGTGGCGTCCACGACCGTGAATCGGTCGGCGACGCTCAGCCGGTCGTACTCGCGCTTCAGGCGGCCTTGGAAGCGGGCGTAGCTCTCCTTTACGTCGTCCGAGAGGCCGAGGTCCATCCCCGCCTCGTAGTAACTGATCTTGAGCCGGGAGGCGAGCTTCCGCTTCAGGGTCACCTGCACGGGCACCTGGAAGTAGAAGACGCGATCCGGCCGGGGGGCGAACGAATAGATCGTCCGTACCCAGTCGGGGTCACAGCCGCGGGCGGCGTCGCGCGCGAAGGCGGTGAAGCCGTACCGGTCGCACACGACGAGATAGCCGGCGCGCAGCGGGGGCAGGATCTGCCGCTCGAAGCGATCGGCGAAGTCGACCGCGTGGAGAAGGGAGAACGTCGTGGGGGTCAGCAACCCCTTCTTCTTGCCGCGTCGGATCGTGCTCGCGACGAGCTCCGAGGAGTTCCACTCCGTGAAGAACACCCGATAGCCTCGAGACTGGAGCCACTTGCCGAGGAGGGCAGCCTGGGTCGACTTCCCGCTCCCGTCGAGCCCCTCGAAGACCAGGAGCCGACCGGGGTATCCGTGGCCGGAAGGGGGCGGCTCGGCGACCCGGACCTCAGGCATCGCGCGCGCGCACCTCGATCCCGAACACCCGTTCCATCGGTTTGCGGACCTTCTCTGCCCAGCGGGCCGGGAGCGTCGTATCGGCGGGACTAGAAAAGCTCACGGAGAGCGTCCGGCCCCCCGTGCCCAGCGAGAACTTCGGGCCCGAGGCCGACAGGATCTCTGCGACCTCGAGCACGGCCCCGAGCCGCACCGCGAGCTCGAGGTCGACGGGCCGGATGATCGGGAGGTAGCCCTTCTTCCAGTCCGAAGGCGGCGCGTCGCCTTCGTGCAGGTAGGTCGCCATCGCGGCGAGGAGGGTCTCGCGTTGGTCGAGCCCCCAGATCGGGTAGTTCTGAACGACGTAGGCGGAGTGGTGGGCGTGGTTCCAGAGGTCGATCGCCAGGCCCGCGTCGTGCATCCAGGCCGCGACGCGGAGCGCACGCGCCTCTCCGGGGCCGGCGCCCTCGAGGTGCGGGGCGAGCGCCTCGAACAGGGCGATCGCGGTCGCCGCCACCTCGCGGCCGTGCTCGAGGGGAAAGGCGAACGACTTCGCGGCCGCGACCGCGCTCCGTTCCGCGAGCGCGTCGGCGGGGACGGGCAGTTTCGCC
>DAHVAA010000040.1 GCA_027314845.1 Thermoplasmata archaeon
GTTGCCGGACCTCGCGGTGGCGTGCGTCGGGGGCGGGTCGAACGCGATCGGCACCTTCCACCCGCTCCGCACCACCGACGTGGAGTTGCTGGGTGTGGAGGCCGGCGGACCGGCGGGGTCGCAAGGGGCGGCATCCCTGTCGTACGGACGGCCCGGCATTCTGCACGGCTCGTACTCCTATGTGCTTCAGAACGCGGACGGCCAGGTATCTGACACCGAGAGCGTCTCCGCGGGCCTCGACTACGCTGGCGTCGGCCCGGAACACGCCTGGCTCAAGGACTCCGGTCGCGTTCGGTACCTCGCGGTCCACGACCGCGACGCGCTCCGTGCGTTCCACTGGCTGGCCGAGGACGAGGGGATCCTCCCCGCGCTTGAGCCGGCCCACGCCGTCTTCGCGGCGGTCCGGGAAGCGAAGCGGCGTCCGAGGCGACAACGGATCGTCGTGACGCTGTCGGGACGCGGTGACAAGGACCTGGAGTTGGTGCGGCGTGCGACTGGATAGCGCCCTCCGAGAGGCCCGAACCGCCGGGCGGACGATCGTCGTGCCCTACCTCCTGGTGGACCGCGCCCGCCGTTCCCGGTTGGCCCCGACCGTGCGCGCGCTTCGGGATGCCGGGGCGACCGCGCTCGAGCTCGGGTTCCCCTTCTCCGACCCGATCGCCGACGGCCCGGTTCTCGAGTCGGCCGCGAACCGTGCGCTCGCGCACGGCACGAGCTGGACCGACCTGCTCGAAGCCGGGCGGGTCGCCAGCGAGATCCTGCCGACCGCGGTGATGACCTACGCGAACCCGGTGTTCCGCCACGGCCTCGCGGAGGCGACCGCCGCGCTGAGCGCGGCCGGGGTCACTGGCCTGATCGTACCGGACCTCTCTCTCGAAGAGTCGGCGCCTTGGCGTCGGGCGGCCGGTGCCGCGGGACTCTCGCTCGTGCTCCTCGCCGCCCCGGGCGGCTCCCCGGAGCGCATCGGGAGGATCGCCCGAGCGACCCACGGGTTCCTCTACCTGGTCGCGTACTACGGGACGACCGGGCGCGGTGCGGAATCGGCCCCGGTCGACCTCGCTCCCCTGGTGGCCGCCGCCCGCTTGGCCGCACCCTCCACCCCGATCCTCGTGGGGTTCGGGGTCCGGGACCGTTCGAGCGCGCGTCGCGCGCTCGCCACGGGGGCGGACGGGGTCGTGGTCGGGACGGCGCTCGAGCAGGCGCTGCAGCACGACCCCCGGCCCACAGCGATCACTCGATGGCTGGGCGGGATCGCCTCCGCGGGCCGACGCTAGGGCCGGACCCGCTCGAGCGAGAGGAACCTCACAGCCGCGTCCGGGGCGACCCCGGCGACCAGGAACTCCTTGCGCACACCCTGCGCCACCCGGACCCCTCCGGCGACCTCGGGCCACGCGGCGAGGTGGCCGGCGGGGACCGCCTGGACCAGATACCGGGCGTGCGCGCTGGCCGGGTTGCGGGGGTAGGCGCGGAAGTGGGCCCCGTACTTGAACCCCGTCTTGACGACGAGGTGGCGTCCCCGAAGGTCACGATACGCGGCCAATCGCTCGAAGAAGCGAGGGTCGAGCCGACGGGCCCGCTGTTCCAGTCGGTCCAGGGCGACCGTCCGGCCGCTCCGCGCATCGCGGAGGGTGAGCTGGCCCGAGCTCGCGAGGTAGGCCGCCTCGAGCAGGCTCAGTTCAAGGCGCCCCCCGACACGACTGCCGTACGCGAGCTCCCGTCCGAGCTCCTCGACGGCGTCCGGCGCGTGGACCGTCACGCGGTCCTCGGAGAGCCAGCCGTCCGTCGGCGCGGCCAGAGGCCGGGGAGGGAGGGCGCCGGTCGGCGCCGGTCGTCGGATCCGATAGTACGTGAGGTCGGACTCCTCGTCGACCAACGCGAGGAGAAGCGCCTTCTTCGCGGTCTGGGATCGGTCGGCGAGGTCGAAGAGCCGGGCGAGGTCGAACGGCTCTCGCTCGCTCAGGACCTCCACCCAGTACCGGGAGGGAGTCTTGTGCAGGATCCCGCCGCGCGGCAGGACGGCGAAGGAGACCGGAGGAGGGCTCGCGCGGACGACGTATCCGCGTTGTCGGAGGTCGCGGTAGACGAGGTAGCGGACCGGGAATCCGCGGTCCTGCCGCACGGCCCGCCGAAAGACCGTCGGCCAGTCGACCGAGCGGCCGCCCCGGTCGTCCACGGTGATGCGGGCCATCTCGGCGAGGTAGACGGACTCGTACCGGTCCAGCTCGAGACCGCCGCCCGAGATCGGCGTACCGAAGAATCCCTTGCCGTAGACCCCGCTCGCTTCGGCGGGGTCGTCGAAGCGCACGGTTCCGCTGTCGGAGAGGACCCCGCTCACCGACGGGCTCCCCGGATCTCGGAGAGGGTGGCGAGCGGCTCGAGCCGGACGCCCGCCGCGGCGAGCCGTTCCCGGGCGCCGAGCTCGCGGTCGACCACGACGAGCGCCCGGTCGACAAGACCGCCGGCCCCTCGGACGATCTCCACCGACCGCAACGAGCTGCCGCCGGTGGTGGACACGTCCTCGATCAGGAGCACGTGCGCCCCCGCGGGGATCTCGCCCTCGAAGGCCTGGCGGGTCCCATGCTCGCGGGGAGCTTTGCGGAGGATCACGTACGGCCGTCCGGTCCGAAGCGCCACCGCGACGACGAGCGGCACCGCACCGAGCTCCATCCCGGCGAGGCGGTCGGCGTTCCCGACCCGCTCGGCGAGCGCCGTCGCGAGAGTGGAAAGACGGCCGGGCTCGGTCCACGCGCGTTTCACGTCGATGTAGACGTCGCTCTTCTCGCCCGAGGTCAGCGTGAACTCTCCGAACCGAACGGCGCCGGCATCGAGGAGGAGCCGGACGATCTCCTCCCGTCCGGACGGACCCGGCTCCGCGCTGCTAAAGCTCACCACGGCACCTTCTTCAAGCCGACCTTGAACCCGACCCAATTGAAGGCCACGTGCAACCCGAGCGTGAACACGAGGAGCCATAAGACCGCTTCCCAGTGGAAGAACACCGGCGCGAACAGCGAAGGGTAGACCGCGAAGCCGAGCGCGATCGGCACGAGCACGAACGGTAGCTGGTCGAGCAGGAGGGTGCGGGCGCCGCTCTCACGACCGAGCCGCCGCTTCAGGAACGAGCCGAACGCATCGCCGGTCATCGCTCCGAACGTGAGTATCGCCGCGAGCGGCACCGCCGTGAGGACCGTCGGGGCGAGTACCGGAACGAGGGCGAGATTGGGCGGAGCCATCAAGATGAGCCACGCCTCGAGCAGGCAGAACGGCATCCCAAAGAAGCCGGCGAAGAGGAACCCGGACCAGGTCTTCGACGGACCGAAGATCCGACGGCCGTCCGGCCACCCTCGACCGAAGTCCATCGGAGGTCCGCGCCCCCGGGGGAGGGTCGCCACGGCGTTGGCGATGTAGGAAGGCAAGAGCAGCCACAGTACCGCCAGCGCGCTCGCGAAGAACTGGTCGAGCACCGCGCGTCTCCGCTACGGTTCCTTCACGAACCGTTCGATGGTCGTGACCACGCCCGCGAAGAGCCGCGGGTCGAGACTCTCCTCGGCATCGTGGATCCGCGCCTCGGGGTCCATGCTGCCGAAGACCAGCGCCGGGAGCGGCTCACCGGCAGGAGTGCGCCGGTCGCGGAGCGCGCTCGCGTCGGTCCCGCCATACTCACCGAGCACGCCCTCGGCGCCGAAGGTCGACCGGAGGATTCCGGCGAGGCGTTTGACCGCGGGGTGGTCCACGGGAAGGGCGTAGCCGGGGCGGCAGCGTTCTGGCGGGGCCTCGACGTGGGCGGTCGGCGCGTGCACCGAGGTCCAATCCCGCACCCGGCCGAGGGCGGCGTCGAGACCGGTCGAGAGTTCCATCTCGGGGATGAGCCGGAGGTCGACCGTGAAGCTTGCCGAGCCCAACGCAAAACCGTCGATCCACCCGCGTGCCGCCGCCTGCTCGAGTAGGTCGAGCGCGACCGGCACCGGATTGTGACCGCGGTGCGGGTACCCGCCATGAATGGCCTCGCCCACCACCTGGAGCGCGCGGGTGCCGGGGGCGAGTGAGAGCGCGCTCGCGCCAGCCGTTTCGAGTCGGTACGGAGGGGCCACAAGCTCCGAGAGTCGACCGGGCAGAGCATCGAGCACGGGCGTCGGTCCCCCGAATACCAGGGTCACCGTCCGGGCGATCTGGTTCGCCGCGTCGGTCTCGGCATGGGCCGCCAGGAGACCGACCCGGTGCGGGTCGAGCCGCACCTCTCCGACGTCGAACTGCGTTAGCGACGCTCGCCCGGTCAAGACCGGCTCGGGGGCGTGGCGATTCGGCCAGTCCGGTGATCGGTACACCGAGCGCCAGGTGCGGGCGAGCTCGTGGAGACCGACCAGCATCTTCCCGAACGCGAGGGCCCGCTCGAGCGTCTCCGGCTTTCCGAACGATCCCTGAAGGAAGGCGACCCCGCTCGAGCCGGCCGTGACGTCGGGGCCCCCGTCGGGGATCAGCGCCACGTCCGCGCGGAGGATCCGCGCGGGGTCATCGGGCGCCAGGTGCGCGTCATGCTCCTTGATCGCTTCGATCCCTCCCTGACCACCCGTCTCCTCATCGCAACAGACGAGCAGGCGAACGTTGCGCGAGAGGTTCGGCTCCTCCGCGAGGTGACGCAAGGCCGTCAGCGAAGCGACCACTCCGCTCCCCAGGTCGTCGTTCGAGCCGCGGCCGTAGAGCCGGCCGTCGGCGCGATAGGTGAGGATATGCGGGGGGCTCTTCCACCTCGAAAGCTGTTCGGCCGGCACGGGCACCACGTCGTAGTGGGCCAGGATGAGCACGGTCGACCGCGCTCCGGCGTCGAGGTCGATGATCACGTTCGGTCGATTGACCCCGTGGAGCTCGCCGCCCGCGTCACCGCTCACGAGCGGGTCGTAGACGCGCGTCCCGAGACCGGCCGCCCGAGCGGCGCGAACGATCGCGTCGGTCGCCCGCAGGTAGTGCGGCTTCTCCCACCGTCCGTGCAGCGGGTCCTCGAGGTTGACCGGCGCGATCGCGACGAGCTGGGTCAACAGGCGCAGCGGCTCCTCGCCGCCCATCCCGAGCGCCGCCTCGGCGAGGGGTGCGTCCGCGGGCCGGTCCGCCATGCCACCCTCCTAGTGAAAGAGGTAGGCGACCACGAGCGAGCTCGTCAGCAGGAGCAGCAACATCGCCGGGAACATGTTCGTGAACATCGACAGGGTGTCGCCCAGCGAGGTCAAAAGCCGAGCGGTGTGCCCCGGTCCCAGGACGCGCACCGAGGGGACGTCGGCCTCCCCGAAGCGTGCTTCGGTGGGCCGGAGGTCGGCGACGGCGCGCCGAACGACCTCGACCGCGTCCGCAACCAGCCGGTCGCGAGGGTACCGCTCCCCTACCGGGTTCACCCCGCCGTCGACCTCGTGGACGACGTGGTTGTCGGTCGTCATGACCTCGGCGACGTCGACCACCCGCTGGATCGCCTCGACGATCGGGTCGCGGAGCCCGACCACGAGGTTGTTCCCATCGATCAGCAGGTAGGCGGTGGTTCTCCCCGCCGCGCGGACGACGACCGCACGCATCCCCTGAGGGCCGATCCCGGCCCGACCGATCGAATAGCCGTCCCGCACCGCCCCGCCGATCTCGATCTCCCCCGGGACCGAAGCGCGCTCGGCCTCGGCGAGCGCGGCCCGGGCATCCCGGAGGAGCTTCTCCGCGGTCGGGGTGCCGTAGAGGATGTCTCCCTCGCCTTCGACGTAGGAGTTGTGCGCGTCCATGAGCGCGATGCGCGGACCGGTCGGAGTCGAGAGCTCCCGGACCAACCGGTCCGCGACGCTGTAAGCGATATCGTCGGTCGGGGCGGGCGCCTGGGAGACCGTCACGAGCGCGGCGTCGCCGAGCAGCTGCGCCCGGGCGATGCTCCCCGGGTACGGCGTCACGAGCGGGCTCGCGCGCGCGCTCTTCGGGGCGGCGAGGCCGGCGAGGACCGCCCGGGAGACCGTCGCGACCTGCTCGACCTCCGCCTCGCTCGGGAGGTCGAGGTCGTGGTCGCAGGGGGTATGCGGGACGAGGACGGTCCCGGCCGCCGGTCCGAGCCGTTCGGAGAGCTTGCGGGGCAGGTCGCTCGCGCCGAGCGCGGCGAACGGACCCGGATGGACGGTCGGAAGCGCGATGGTCACGTGCGGCCGGCCGTCCCGGAAGAACGCGAGGAGTCGCACCTTGAGGTCGGCCGGAACCGCGCTCTTCAGGAAGAACGCTTCGAGCGCCTGCGTCGCGCCCGTATCTCGCGCGCCGACATGGTCGAGAAGCGGTCGGATCAGCGAAACTCCCGACGTGCGGAACTCGCGCTGCATCGGACGGTCGGCCGCCCGGATCAGGGCGGCCGAACAGCCGAACGCGATCATGAGGAACGCCACGGCGGCAAGGAGGACACCGACCGGCGGGGGCGTGAGGAGGAAAACGCCGAGGAGGTAGAGCACGACCGGGAAGAGCGAAACCGGGGCCGTCCGGCCGTGGCTCGCCCGGGAGACCCCGTACAGGGTCAGGTGGCGGAACCAGAACGCGGGGCCCGCGAGGAAGGTCGCGAGGAGGAGGAGGCTGGGAACGCTCGCGGGCCAGACCTGCCAGGCCGCCCGCCACAGAAGGGCAAGGGGAATCTCGAGCGCGAACGTCGTCAAGGTCAGGAAGGCCGAGCGATGGAACTCGAAGCGGCCGCCGAGGGCCCGCGCCAGGGCTGGGGTAGCGAACGCCCCCACGAACGCCGGGAGCGCGATGACGAAGAGGAATCCCTCGAGAAACCGGGTGGTGTCGGGGAGCCAGAGAAGGGCGGCCAGCGCGGCGCTCGCGACGACCGTGGTCGCGAGCGTGACGGGCGGCCGGGGGGCCCGGAAGAGCAGGTGCCCCCGACGGACGGAGTGCTGCGACGGGGGTTCCGAGGTCTCCGCGCTACTGGCCACGAGCCCTTCGCACCTCCGCGAGGATGCCCCGGAACCCGGCTCCGAAACCTTCCTCCTCGGTGATCGTCCCGGTAACAAGGACCTGCGCGCCGGCCTCGAGGAGCGTTCGGGCGTCCGCGGCCGAACGTATCCCGCCCCCAACGATCACCGGGATCCCCACCGCCGACCGGACCTCGCGAACCATCTCAGCGGGAACGGGGGCGGGGGCTCCCGAACCGGCTTCGAGGTATACGTACCGCATGCCGAGGAACTGCGCCGCCAGGGCAAAGCCGGCCGCGGTCCGGGGATCTTCCCTCGCGACCGGGTCGACCTGTCCGACCTCCCCGACGCGCATGCCGGGAGCGATGACCAGGTAGCCCATCGGGATCGGTTCGAGGCCCATCGAACGCACGACCGGGGCGACCCGCGCGTGGGTCCGAATGACGAGGTCGAGGTTGCGCGAATTGAGCAGGCTCATGAACAGTACCGCATCCGCTTCGGGGGCGAGCGAGCCCGGCCCCTCCGGGAAGATCACGACCGGGACCTTCACCGCACCCTTCACGGCGTGCGCGGCCGCGCCCATCACCTCGCGAGAGATCCCGGTCGAGCCGCCGAGCAGGATCACATGGCTGCCGAGTGCGACCGCGCCTTGCGCGATGTGGGCTGCCTTCTCGCCGGGCGATTTGTCCGGGTCGATGAGCGTGAAGTGGATCGGCCCGCCCCGAAGCGTCTCGGCGAGGTAGCGCTCCGCGCGTCCGGGCAAGCTCGGCCCGTTCACCGGAACGCCACCACCAGGAATGCGACCAGCGCGACGGTCATCGCCACCTTGCTCATCGTCTGCTCGTAGTGAAGCCGCTCGGGAAGGAACCGGATCGAGATCCCGAAGATCCCGTCGGCGGCCCCGACCAACACGATGTAGATAATCCCCACGACCGAGGCCGGTGAGACGAACCAGGCCAAGGGGACGAGGCTCAGGAGGACTCCGGCGACCACGCTGGCCCGGGCGACGCGTGCGGAAGCACTCAAACCGTGGGTCATCGGGAGCGTCCTCCGACCCACGTCGCCCCGAACGTCCTCCATGTCCTTGATGACCTCCCGGCTGAGCGTCGCCAGGAACGCCATACCCGCGAACGGGAGGAGGATCGCCGCGTCCCCGGCGGCCGCCCCCCCGTAGAGGAAGACCATCGCTGTGAGGAACGCCACCACGAGGTTCCCCACGAACCCGCGGGCCTTGAACCGAAACTCGTAGCCGAGGAGGGAGAGGACCGCGGCCGCCAGGATCAGCCCGACCGTCGGTTCCTGCGCGATCACCGGCAGTACGAGGAACAGTCCGGCGAAGAACAATCCCACGACCATCCCTTGAGCTCGCTCGACGGTCACCGCTCCGGTCACGAGCGGGCGGTCGGGGTGGTTCGTACGGTCGACCTCCCGGTCGAGGAGGTCGTTCAGCACGTTGCCGGCCGCGGTGATGCTCGCGGTCGAGAGACCGGCCAGGCCGAGGAACACCCAGAGGGTCTCTGAAACGGCGACCCCCGACCCGGCAGCCACCAGCCCCCCGACGACCGTCCCGACGAACGAGACGGCCAGGTTCGGCCAGCGCAGGAGTCGGAGCTCCGCTCGCACGGCGGCCGATGGCTAAACCGGTCGCATAAGAGTTGTGTCCCACGCCGTCGTCCTCCGAGCCGCTAGCAGGCCCGGAAAAGGGGAGCCGGCGATTCGGGGGAGCGCCGCGCGTTATATCCCCGCCGGGCTCCCTCCCCGCCGTGCCCCCAAGCGGCGTGGCCCGTCCGGCCCTGCGATCGTTCTCGCTCAAGAACGGCCTTTCGGTCGTCCTCGCTCCCATCCCCGCGAGCCCGACCTCGAGCGTCTGGGTGTGGTACCGCGTCGGTTCCAAGAACGAGTGGCCCGGTGTGACGGGCGCCTCCCATTGGGTCGAACACATGCTCTTCGAGGGCTCTCCTCGCTACGCGAAAGGAGAGATCGACCGCGCGGTAGTGAGCGTGGGCGGGGAGCTGAACGCCTTCACGGACACGGACTTCACCGCGTACTTTTCGACGGTCCCGCGCGACCATCTGTCGGTCCCGCTCGACATCGAGTCGGACCGGATGACTCGCGCCCTGATCACCGACCGGGAGGTCGAGCGGGAACGCACGATCATCCACTCCGAACGCGAGGGGAACGAGAACTGGCCGGAGTTCCGCGTCGAGGAGGAGCTGTACGCGCTCGCCTTTCGACGCCACCCGTACCGTTGGGATGCGCTCGGTCACCGTGAGGACATCGCACGGATGACGCCCGCCGAGCTCCGGGGGTACTACCGGCGGTTCTACGGGACCCGCAACGCCGTGCTCGTCGTCACCGGTGGTTTCGACCTCGCCGCCACCGAGGTCGAGGTCCGAAAGCGGTTCTCCTCCCTTCCCGAGACCGGCGAGGACGTGACGGTCACCGAGGTCGAGCCCCCGCAGCGGGGCGAACGACGCGCGGAGCTCTCCGGGCCGGGGACGACTCCGTACGTCCAGGTCGGGTGGCGGTCACCGGCCCTCTCCGACCCGACGACGCCCGCCACCATGCTGCTCGACACCCTGCTCGGCGGGGAGACCCGTATGTTCTCGGCCGGAGCCGGCTGGTGGAGGAGCGCCGAGCACCCTAGCGCCCGGCTCTACCGCGCGCTCGTCGACCCCGGGCTCGCCGTTCGCGCGACCAGCGAGTTCCGGCCGAAGTTCTACCCTTCGCTCTTCACGGTCCAGGCGCTCGCCGCGCGGGGTGTCTCCCTGGACCGCCTCGAGCGCGAGATCGACCGGGTCGTCGATCGGCTCTGTCGGACCGGCCCGACCCGGGCCGAGATGGAGGAGGTTCGGACCAAAGTACGGCGAGGAGCGGCGCTCGCGTACGAGGGCGCCTCGCGCACCGGTTTCCGGCTCGGGTACTTCTCGGTCCTCCGGTCCCCTGAGTACGAGGACGAGCTCTACCGCGCCGTGCTCCGGGTGCGGGCCGAGGCCGTACGAGACCAGGCCCGAAATCTGTTCCTGCCAGAGCGGCGCACGGTCGTTCGTTACGAGCCGACGGGAGGTGAGGAGAGTGACTGATCGCGCGGACCCCCTCCGCATAGAGTACGGCAGCGAGCTCGACGGCCTGCAGATAGTGCACCAGCCCGCGCCGGTCGGCGCGGCGAGCTTCTCGGCTACGTATGTCGGACCGGCGGGGTGGGCGTTCGACCCGCCCGGCAAAGAAGGAACCTCGAGGCTCGTCAACCAGTTGGTCACGAGCGCGGCCGGGCGATACCCCCGGGTCCAGCTGGCACAGCTGCTCGACCGGCTGGGGGCCACGTTGGCCCGCCAGTGCGCCCCCGAGTCCGCGGAGGTTTCGATCTGGGGACCGGCGACCGAATGGGAACGGCTCTTGCCGATCCTCGCGGACGTCGTCCTCCGGCCCCGGTTCGACGCGAGCGACGTCGCTCGGGCACGCCGCCAGATGCGGGAGCGACAGTTGCGCGAGGCGACCCAGCCCGCCAGTCGTGCGGAGGTCGAGCTCTGGCACGCCGTGTTCCCCCCCGGTCACCCCTACCGGGAGAGCGGTCTCGGTTCGGTGGCCACGCTGGGGCGGATCGCTCGCGCCGACCTCGAGCGGTTCCACCGAGCGCAAT
>DAHVAA010000041.1 GCA_027314845.1 Thermoplasmata archaeon
GGACCGAATCGAAATCGATGCTCATCCGAGCGGACGGCTCGAGCCGGTCAAGAACATCGCCGGGGTTGATCGGAATGGTCGAGCCGTTGCCCACGACCGAGCCGGCCGGGACCAGCCGGACGTGGTCGCCCTCCGCGACCGTGGTCCCGCTGCTCATCCTGCCGGTTCGAATCTGACCGCCGCCCGTATCGAGCGAGATCGGTACTTGAGTGCAGCCTTGGATCAGGTGGATGATCCGCTCCAGGTCGTCGATCTCGGTGTGGGACATGTTGATGCGGAACGTCGTCACTCCCGCCGCTTCAAGCTCCGAGATGACCCGCTCATTGAGCGAGCTCGGCCCGAGGGTACAAAGTAGGGCCTTGCCGGGCGTCATCACGCCATCATCCTACCTGCAGGGTTCGGCGCCGGCCCATCACCGACCACCCAAGATTCCCCGAAGCGGCATGCACGGGAGGTATAACAAGAAGATGCGCGGATTTTCGCGCTGGTTGCAGATTTATAAAGATGATGGGCTACGTTATAAACGGCCTTGGCGACTTTCCAATCCACCCCTCAGTGTTCACGCCCTTAGCGCATATCCTGCGGAGGCTTCACGCCCCTACCCACGAAGTCCAATCTGGTCCAATCTGGTGCGCGGCGGTGCCCGCGTACCGGAGCCAGCGGACTCCTCCCTGAAAGTTGGGTGGGAGCGTGGAAGCCCGCTGCACCCGGAGCGGGGAATCACTCTGAGTTGTCGTTCGTACGATCTCAATGTGCGCGTCGGGAGTGCGTTGGAACAAGGCTGCGAGGACGGCACACTAGAGCCGGGGCGCCGCTAAAGGCACTCGCGATGGGCGCCGAAGGCATTGTGCCGGCTTGCCTCTTGGGTCGTCGCTGCCCCGAACTTCCACGACGGCTCGCTCGCTTCTGCCGTGCCCGGAGGCGAGGAGTTCGAACGGACTTGGCGGGGCGCCAGGCGAGCTCGAAGGCGGCCCACCGCGGGGTTCGACTCAGCGGTCGTCCGAGCCAGTATCTTCATCGTCAGAGGGGCATTTCCCGAACGGGGCGACGAAGATGCGGAGCTCCCCGCTCCCTCGCCATCCCATTCGAGCGGGGGCGGTCGTCCTGGTCGTTGGCGTTCTTCTAGGATCCTCGATCCGGATCGCCGGGTCCACCGCGCGTGTCGCGGCGGCCACCCCCGTTCAAACAGTGAGTGCCCGCAGCATCTCGGACCAGGACCTTTGCACGGCGCTGGGGCCGATACCTGCATGTTCCGGGTACCTCGCGCCGCAGACCGGCGCGGTGTTCATCTCGTCGCCCAACGAACTCGTCCTCGCGTTCTGGTCGCCCTCGAGCAACGAGAGCGGAATCGCGGTCGTTTCGGGCGTCGATCATCAGCTGGTCTCTGAAACGTCGGTTCCCTGCTTGGCGTTCCCTCCGACGTACGGGGGAACAGGCCCGTACGTTTTCCTGGCCTGTTCACGGGCTGTGAACCGGACCGTGACCGCGGAGTCGCTGATCGCATTCGACTGGACCCGCGGCATCGTGGCCGCAACGATCCCGATGCCAACGCTATCGCCCTGGAACATCTCCGTGACGTACGACGGTCCTCGCTCCGAGGTGTTCGCGGCCACGTCACCGGTCTCGAACGGTCCGGACCGGCTGTTGACCCTGGGTGTTCCGACCTTCCAGGTGCTCCAGAACATCACCATCCCGGTCGACGGACAGCAACCGTTCGCCTGGACCGCCGCCTCAGGTGGCCTTGTGGATCTTGCGTTCTTGGGTAACGCATCCTTGCTGGTCTTCGACCCATCGAACAGCACGTGGTCGCGAGGCCCCGAGCTACCGAGCCCCGTCCAGCGGGGAGCGCTGGACCCCGAGACCGGAGCCGCCTGCCTCGAACTCGGTCCCTCCGCTACGTATGGGGGTCCGTTTCAACTCGTTGGGGTTGACAGCGAGACGGCCGGAATTGCGCGGTCCCTGGAGGTCCCGGCCGGAGGCGGATTGAACGGTTTCCTCCCGGACGCCGCGCACGGCGACCGGTACGTTCTCACCTCGACCCGGGTTCTGGCGTTCAACGACAGCACCGGTACTATCGTCGGCGCGTGGCCCTATTGGGTCAACTCCACGTTCACTCCATCCGCGGGGTGCTCAGCTACGACCCGGCCGCCGACCAGCTGCTCGATATCGGATTCTACGAGACGAGCGCCGTCGGGCCGATCTACCCCGGGGTGACCTTCATGGACCTGGTTCACGGTTCGAGCCCGCAAGCGTCGTACTCGGCCATCCCCTGGTTCGGAAGCTCGTTCCCGCTCGGGATTCTCATCCTCGGCTTGGGCGGAGGTACCGGTCTGCTCCTGGCGGGAATCCTCCTCCGGTCGAGGACGGCCAAGGGACCCCCAGGGTCCGGAAAGGTCGGGGAAGAGTAAGGCCGCGTTCGAGTCTCGCGCTATTCCGCGCTCGCGGATCTCCTGGGACTCGAGCAGGACCGACTAGTCCTCTCCGCGCACCGCCACGAGCAAGCCCCGTCCCGGGCGAAGTCCTGTGGCAAGGTAGCGGGGTCTGAGCCCGGCCTCTCGCAGCAGCTGGATCAGCCGACGGCGGCTGACCAGGAGGCCGATGTCGGTCTCGGCATAGTGACGGATCCCTCGACCGGGCTCCGCGACCAGGTAGTGGCAGTCTAGGACCGATCGGTTCCCCCGCTTACGGGAGTGGGATACACGGACCAGCGTCGCGGAAGGGTCCTGGTGGGTCATCAGAAAGACCATGCCCTCGTGAAATGTGTCCGGGTCCAGCCAGGGCTCCACGATCACTACCCCACCCGGGCGTAGGTGCCGGGCGAAGTTCACGAAGGTCGCCACGAGCGCGCGTTCGCTCCGAAGGTGTCCGATCGCGCTGAACAGGCAAGTCACCACATCGAACGTCTCGCCGAGCCGGAAGCTCTGCATGTCCGCTCGGACGAGACGCACCCCCGGGAGGCGCTTTCGCGCGACCCGGAGCATCGCCCCGCTCGCGTCCACCCCGACGACGCGGCGCCCTCGGCGAAGGATTTCGAGGTGACGACCCGTGCCGCACGCGACATCGAGCCAGCGCTCGTCGCCGGCCCGACCGTACTTCTTCACGAGGAGCTCGAGGCGCCGAGCCTCTCCGCGATAGTCCTTGCTCGACACGAAGCCGTCGTAGAACTCCGCGAGCTTGTGGAACATGAGCGGACTCGACGTCCCAGTCATGGCCCACCCCCGTCGGATAGCTGCGGCCTGACGGACTCGGTTCGCCCTTCCACCATCGGCATTCCCGGACGCTCCGGAAGGGATACGAGATTTATCTCTGACCGACGGCCGCGATCCCTGCGAGGCTCGAACCGAACGGAGCCCTTAGCCCGAACGGTGGCCCTCGGCAAAACCCCCGGATCGCCGAGCCAGATCGAAACGGACAAACCGTGATGTACGGATGGGGCCTTTCTCACGACCGTCCTGACAGGGGGAGGGGGGCAGGGGGTCCTGCAAGTCCGCATGGAGCTCGGTCGACTGTCGTTGGACGGCAGCCGCCATCGACCGTCTCCTGCGTCGGACCACTCGCGGCGGGTTCCGTTCGGGGTCCTGAACGGGGGGTCCTAGAGTGATTCTGGCGAAGCGCGTCTACGACCCTCCCGCTCCCGAGGATGGCCGGCGCGTCCTGATCGACCGGCTTTGGCCACGGGGCGTGTCCAAGAAGGCGGCGCGGGTCGACGAATGGAGGACGGACCTGGCTCCCAGCACGGAACTCCGGGTTTGGTTCGGCCACGACCTTGATCGGTTCGCGGAGTTCCGGAAACGGTATCGGAGGGAGCTTGAAGGACAACCGACCGCGGTCGACGAGCTGGTGGAGGCCGCGCGCCGCGGCACGGTGACGCTCATCTTCGGGGCCCGCGATGTCGAGCGCTCGAACGCGGCGGTGCTTCGAGAGCTGGTTGAGGAGCGCGTCGCGAAGTCGTCCGAGCGAAGCTCCGGGTCCGGTCACCGGCAGTCGGCGCGCCGACCTACGCGCTGACCCGGGCGGGCGCGGTCTCGAGCGAGCGGAACACGACGATCGCGAAGAGCAGAAAGGCCGCGACGACCCCGAGGAGAGTGGCGAGCGCGCTCGCGGGGTCGACCGCGCTCGGGTAGGCCGCGAGCGGACCGGAGCCGACCTCGCCCGCCAGCAAGCGTCGGAGGTAGAACGCGAGGGTGAGCCGAGGCGCGCCCCCGGGGAGGAGGACCAGGAGCTCTTCCCAGAGGAACCCAAACAGTAGACCGACCACGAGGGCCGAGCGAGTCACGAGGCCGAGGAAGAGGAACACCGCGACATAGGCCGCCGTTCCGACCACGGCGGTCAGGGCGATCGCGAGCGGAACGGCGGCCGGATAGGCGGGAGCGCCCCCCGCCTCGGCGATCCCGAGCGGGGCGAGCGCGGCGGGGACGGAGAAGAGAAGGCTGGCCCCGAGCGCCCCGAGGTACTTTCCGACGACGAGGCTTCCTCGCCCGACCGAGCGGTCGGAGAGGTAGACGAGCGTCTCCGAGTCGATCTCGTTGCGGAACTGAGCGACCGCCACCACGAGGACCACGACCATGGTGACGATCGGCAGCGTGAGGACCGCGAACAAGCCCTCCGCTGAGCCGGCGAGCGCCCCCGGGTCGGGCCGGGCCGACGCGATCGCCAGCACGAGGAGTGCGGGGACGGCCGCGAACGCGCCGAGCCCCACCGCGCGTATCCCCCCGATGCTCCCGCGCAGCGAGAGCCGGATTACGGCGAAGACCCGGTCGACCTCGGCCATCACCGACCCCCTTCGGAAAGGTAGCGGAACACTGCGTCGAGGTTGTCGTCCGCGCTCGCGACCGACCGCACGTCCAGCCCCTCCCGGACCACGAGGCCGGGCAGCGTACGGTAGAACTCCTCGGGGGAGCGGGACCGCACGCGAAGTCGTCCCGGTCCCGGAAACTCGATCGAGACGACGTGGTCGAGGGTCCCGAGCTCTCGGGCCACTCGTCGCGGGTCCGGGGTCTCGAGGTCGATGACGTGCGGGTGCGCGTCGATCAGGTCGCGGATACGGTGGAGGTCCCCCTGGGCGATCGCTCGACCGTTCAGGATCATCACGATGCGGTCGGTGAGACGCTCGACCTCGTAGAGGACGTGGGAGCTCACGATCAAGTGGCGACCAGCGGCGGCGAGCCGCCGGAGCAGGGTGGTGACCGTGGCCCGGCCGACCGGGTCGACGCCGTTGAGCGGCTCGTCCAAGAGGACGAGCGCGGGGTCGTGGGCGATCGCCTGGGCCAGCTTCACCCGTTGGCGCATTCCCTTACTGAACGCGCGGATCCGCCGCCCGCGCGCGTCCGCCAGCCCTACCTCTTCTATCGCTCGAGCCGCCCGCTCCCGCGACTCCGCGCGGCCATAGCCGTCCACTTGAAGCAGGTTGGCCACCAACTCTTCAGCGGTCATCCAGTCGTAGAGCGCGCTCCCCTCGGGACAGTACCCGACCTGGCGGCGGAACTCCCCCGCCCCCCACGCCGGATGGCCGAGCAAGGTGAGCGTGCCCGCGTCCGCCCTCAGCTGCCCGGCGAGCAGGCGGAAGAACGTCGATTTGCCCGCTCCGTTCGGCCCGATGAGACCGGTGATCCCCGGCCCAAACTCGGCCGTGAAGCCGTTGAGGCCCAGGACTTCCCCGTAACGCTTCGTCAGGAGGTTCGCGGCCACGATGGGCGGGGCGGTCATTCTCCGACCACCTCGACGCGGGAGAGGCGCCAGCCGGCGAACATCGTCAGGAGGACCCCCGAGCCGCCCAGGATGGCCGCCGAGCCGCCCGGATCGGTCGAGGAGGTACCCGCCCCGAACACCGCCTGGGCGACACTGAGAATGTCCCCGACCGGGCTCGCGTAGGGAACGTACGGGTTCCCGGTGACCCCCCCGACCACTCCGGTGCCGACCAGTAGCGCGAGCACGATCCCGAAGATCGCGACCCCGGCGTAGAGCGAGCGGTCGACCAACGACGAGAGGGCGAGCGCGAGGCCGGTGAAGAAGACCGCGGTCAGGAGGCCGACCACCACGTAACCGGCTGCGGCGTCGAGCAGGAGCGTGGCCGAACCGTAGCCGAGAGTTCCGGCGAGGGCAACGCCTGCGAGCCCCGGCCCAACGGTCGCGATCAGCAGCCACGTGCCACAACCGCCGGCCTTGGCGAGCAGATAGTCCGTACGACGGATCGGGCGGGCGAGGTAGAGCGTGATCGCCCGGGACCCGAGGTCGTCCGCGATCGCGCCGGCCCCCGCGGCGGTCGCCACGATGAGCACGAGGAACGGCCAGGTCGGCGAGAGGACCGGCCCGACAAACGTCGTCGCCGACACCCCGCCGGTCAGCGAGGCGAAGAAGCTGTTCAGCACGATCGTGAGGTCGACCAGTACGAAGAGGAGGGTCGTCCCCACCAGCGTTCCCCACCACCCGCGACGCCGAACCTCGGCACCGTAGATCGCGAGCAGACGCCGGACCGGGCTGAGCCGGGGAAGGGGTCCCGCCGCGTAGCGAGGCGCACTGATGCTCACGGCGCCACCTCCCGAGGTCGCTCGAGCCGCGCGAGGAAAAGGTCCTCGATCGTCCGGACGGATCGGCCGAGGTGCCGGAGCGGGGTGCCCGACTCGAGCGCGGCCTCGAACACCGGCCGGGTGTTCCCCTCGTGGAGCGTGACTCGGATCCCATGGTCGATCGGAACCGGGTCGAGACCACGCGCGGTGAGGGCCCGGAGGAACGCGCTCGCGTCACCCGATACCCGGACGACGGTCTCGGCGTCATCCCGGGCGAGCAGGTGCGCCACCGGCCCGGCATCGAGCAGACGACCGGCGTTGAGGAGCACGACCTGGTCGCACAGCCCCTCGGCGTCCGGCAGGAGGTGTGTGGAGAGTACGAAGCTGTGACCGGGGATCTTCGCGAGGGCCCGCAGGAGCGCGAGCATCTCCTCCCGGCCTCGCGGGTCGAGTCCCGAGGTCGGCTCGTCAAGGAAACAGAGCGGCGGGTCGTGCACGATCGCCTGCGCGAGCTTCACCCGCTGACGCATTCCGACCGAGTACTCGCGGATCCGGCGGTAGCGCTGCTCCTCAAGCCCGACGAACTCGAGCACGTCGTGCGCGCGGCCCATCGCGGCCTCCCGGGGCAGCCCGCTGACCTGGGCCATGTACGCGACGAACCCGACCCCGGTCATGTCGGGGATCAGGCAGTCGTGTTCGGGCATGTACCCGATCCGCTCCCGGACCTCGAGCGGGGTCCGGCGCGTGTCGAACCCGAGCACCGACAGCGAGCCCTGGTCGGGAACGAGAAGACCGAGGAGGAGCCGCAGGAGCGTGGTCTTTCCCGAGCCGTTCGGGCCGACGAGACCGATCGTACCGGGAGCGCATTCGACGGTCAGGTTCGAAAGCGCCTCGACCGGCCCGAACCGCTTGGTCACCGACTCGACGCGGATCAGACCGTTCGGCAACGCTGCGCCCGCGGTACCAAGTCCGGCTCGACTATAGCTGCTCGGAGAGGGTGCGCCGTTTTCTGAGGTCGCACGAGAGGCTCTTGAATCGGCGCTTATGCCCCTGCCCCAACGCCCGAACCTTGGACGCGGAAAGGATCGGGGTCGTGCCGCTCTTCTTCGACCCGGTCGGTTTCTCCCGCTGGGCCCTCGCCGGCCCAACAGCGACGCCCGACGCCCCCGGTCACGAGAGCCGCTGAGCGCCTCGACTGGGGGCCGGCCTTTGCCGTCAGCGCGTACCCAGGATGAACCCAGGGACGTCCGCCCAGCGGCGCACCCGTTCGAGGTTCGGGCCGTTCACCCCGACCAGCTCCCGCAGGCGGGCAGGCTCGTGCCGGTGGAGCCCCGTGTAGAGCAGCGGCGTCAGCCCCGCCCGGCGGGCCCCGAGTACGTCGTAGCGGAGGTCCCCCACGTGCGCCGACTCCGCCGGCCTACAGCCGAGCTCCCGCACTGCCGTGCGGAACGGCTCGGGCCGCGGTTTCGACCACGGATGCTCGGAGGAGAGTACCAGGGAGGAGAAGGAATCGAGCAGCCCGCGCGAGGCGAGGAGGCGGCGCAGCCCGGCCCCCGTCTCGTGGAGGAGGTTCGAAACGACCCCCAACCGGATCCCGGCGTCCCCGAGTCGCGCGAGCGCGGCCGGCGCCCCCGGCGCGACCCGGATCGGGAACTCATCGATCAGCCCGTCCAACCCTTCCGTAATCGTGTCGGCCTCCACGGGAACGCCCGAGCGATGGGTCAATTCGCTCGCTTGCGCTGCGATCGTCGGTGTATGCCCGTGGGCTTCGGCATCGGCCGCCCACCCTTCGACCCATCGAACGTTCGCCGTAGCCTCGCGACGTGTCTGACCCGCTCGCCGCAGCGGAGCCGACCAGACCCGGACTCGCGCCCGGTCGAGCCGTAGCTGGTCGGGTATGTTGAGGTAGAGCAGCGTATACCACACGTCGGAGGTCAGCGCGCGGACGGGCGGCCGGCCCCCCGAGGCGGGGCGGTGCGCCGTCCGGCGCGAGCCGTGGCCCGAGGGCCTCATCGCAGCCGGGCCCCCAGCTCCTTGCCTTCGCGGAGACCGCTGTAGGCATACACGCGGACCGCTCGCTCGAAGATCTCCCGCAGACGCGGGGCGGCCCGCTGGACGGTGCATCGTCGCGCCGTCAACGCGCCGGCTTCGCCCATGCGTCGCGCGATCTCGGGATGGGCCAGCAGTCGGTCGAGCGCGCGGGCCATGGCGGGGACGGACTCGGGGGGGAAGGTGAATCCGTTGACGTCGTCGTCGACGAGTTCGGCGACGCCAGCTCCCTCGCTCACGACGATCGGGAGCCCGTGGAACCACGCTTCCACCGCGACCAGGCCGAACCCCTCCCACGGCGCCGGGTGGACGAACACTTCGGCGGCGGAGTACGCGGCCTGCAGCTCGTCCTCGCTGACCGAGCCGGTGAAGACCACGGACTGCTCGAGCTTCAGGTGGCGGAGCTTCTGGTGCAACCGGGCGAGCCAGCGCTCGGCCTTGTTGTCGCCGGAGCCCCGGGGGATCGAGCGGGTCGAGAAGCTGCCGCCTCCGACCAGGACCAGTCGCGCCGTCGGGTGGCGCCGCCGGACCTGGGCGAAGGCTTCAAGCAACTGGTCCTGCCGTTTCACCGGGTCCATCCGGGCGACCGAGAGGATGATCGGGTCGCTGATCCCGATATCGTAGCGGTGGCGGAACGCTTCGACCTCCTGGGCGGTGGCGCTGCGCTGGGTCGAAGGGTCGATGTAGGGATAGACCTGGAACGCCCGGCCGTGGAAGCCGGCGCGGATCAGCTCTTCGAGGCCCGCGCGGGTGCTCACGACGATCCCATCGAACCCCTCCATCGACTTCAGGAAGAAGCGGCGCACCGGTTCGGGGTAGCCCTTGAGGTCGACCGGAATGTGCCAGCGCAGGAGCGACGGGGCCGCCGACCCAACGAGGCCCCCTACCAGCACCTGCTGAAAATCGTTCACGTAGACCAGGTCGTAGTCTCGGGCGCGCTCGAGAAGCCGGACGGCGGTCCGGAAGTTGTACTCCGCGAACCCCACATAGTCCGAGATCGGGAAGTGGTACTCGAGCGGCGTGTGGAAAGAGCGCCAGACCGACTCCTTGAATCGGCCGTACGCCGCCCGGGTCGCGGGGCCGAGCGTGAGGGTCTCGAGCAGGTATCCGTCATCCGTGCGCAGGTGGTCCGGGAGGTCCGGGGCGCTCATCGACACCCAGCGCGGGTCCGGCGCGACCCAGTGGCCCACCGACTCCCGGAGGAGCGCGCGCATCATCGGCACGACCCCGCCGACGTTCGGAACGTAGTCGACCCCGAGACGCCAGACCTTGCGCCGGCCCGGCGTCGCGCCCGGCAGCGGCCGGATCGGCGGCGTTTGTGAAGTGATGCACAGCCGGATCACGCGAGGTCTCCAGCAGCGTCCGCCTCGCCCTCGAGCACCCGGAGTCGGGCGGCTCCGGCCGGAGAGCGCAGGGACGAAACGGGGCGGATGGGTTCTGCTCCGTTCCGAGGAACCGTACCTCGGACAAAAACCTTCGCACCCCCGGCCCCGATCGAGTGGGCGGACCGTCAGGGCCCTCGGGGGGGCGAAATACCCCGGTGGGTTCGCCCGCGTTGACCTTGCTGAAGACCTCCGCGGCGTTCGATGCGATCTCCCGCCGGTACGATGCGACGCGCGCACCGCTCGACGAGGCGACCTGTGGCCGGGTCGCGTCCGCCCTCCGCGGCGCCGGCGCGAATTCGCTGGTCGAGGTCGGAGTGGGTACCGGACGGATCGCCGCGCCGCTGATCGCGCACGGGTTCGAGCTCACCGGCGTGGACCCCTCGCTGGGGATGCTCCGCACGGCTCGCGAGAAACAGGTCACGCGGCTCGTCCGAGGGGACGCGGCCCGCCTTCCGTTCGCCGACCGATCGTTCGACCTCGCTCTCTTCGTGCACGTGCTCCACCTGGTCGACGATCCGCTCGCGGCGCTCCGCGAGGGAGAACGGGTCGGACGCCTCGGGGCGGCGGCCCTGGTCGAGCCGGCCGATGCCGGTCGGCC
>DAHVAA010000042.1 GCA_027314845.1 Thermoplasmata archaeon
CGACGCCCGTGGGCGAGCGGCCTTCGACCGGACTCGGGGCATCCACGCCGGGCGGGGGCCCCCGCCGCGTCCCGCGGTACCGTGTAGGAGAGGGGAATACGCGCGAGTACATTTGTCACAATAGAAGTACATAGTCTATCGATTGACTCTTTATCTCCCCCGCCGGGACTGCCGAGCCGATGACCGAGCCGAGACCGACCGAAAGCGTCGAGCAGGCGATCCTGCGACCCCTCGACGACGCGAGAGTCAGCCGCTTCCACTGGAGGACCGTCCTGATCTCCGGGATGGGGTTCTTCACCGACGCCTACGACCTGTTCGTGATCGGCGTACTGGTGGCGATGTTCGCCTTCTACCAGCCGTTCGCGATCCCCGGGGTGCTCGTGAACCTCCCGTTCTTCGGGAAGGTCGCTCCGATCACCGGCCTCGGACTCCTCGGCGCCGCGGCGATCTTCGGGGCCGCGGTCGGGCCGTTTGTCTTCGGTCGTCTGGGCGACCTCATCGGACGGAAGACGATCTACGGCGTCGAGATGCTGATCCTGGTCTTCGGGGCCGTGATGTCGGCCTTCGCCTGGAGCTTCGCTGCGCTCGTCCTCTTCCGCGTCATCCTCGGCATCGGGATCGGCGGCGACTACCCGATGAGCTCCACCATCATGAGCGAGTACTCGAACGTGAAGAGCCGGGGCCGCCTCGTCGGCACGGTCTTCGCGATGCAAGGGTTCGGCCTCCTGAGCGGGGTCGTCCTCGCGCTCGGCCTCCTGGCCGCCTTCCCGCACTCGCTGGACCTCATCTGGCGCGTTCTCCTCGGGGCCGGTGCGGTCCCGGCGGCCGCGGTGTACTTCTGGCGCCGCCGACTCCCCGAGACCCCCCGGTACACGCTCCACGTGGAGGGAAAGGCCCAGGAGACGGCCCACGTCGTCGGCAACCTGACGGGCGTTGACGTCACCGCGCACGCGTCCCGGGTCCGGGGCTCGAGCGGCTCGTACGGCGGCTTCCTCACTCGATTCTGGCCCTTGATCCTCGGTACGGCGGTCAGCTGGTTCCTGTTCGACGTCTCGTTCTACGGGACCAGCATCTACACCCCGACGCTGATCAGCGCGCTCAGCCTGAGCTACTCGCCCGGTCTCAGCGCGGTCCAGCACCTCATGGTCGCCGAGGAGTACTCGGCGCTCATCACGCTCGCCTTCACCGTACCCGGGTACTGGATCGCGGTGGCGCTGATCGATCGCGCCGGCCGCAAGACCCTTCAGGCGGTCGGGTTCAGCGTGATGGCCGTCGCGTTCGCCGTCCTGGGGCTCGACAGCCGCCTCATCGCCCTCGGGGCGCCGTTCGTCGCGATCTACGGGCTCACGTTCCTGTTCGGCAACATCGGCCCGAACACGACGACCTTCATCGTGCCGACCGAGGTCTTCCCGACGCAGTACCGCGCCACCGGGCAGGGGTTCGCGGCGGGATGGGGGAAGATCGGGGCGTCGATCTCGACGCTCTTCTTCGGAGCCCTGATCGGGATCTGGGGGGACGGCGGCATGATGCTCTTCCTCGGCCTCGTGGCCGTGATCGGGGCGCTCGTGACGCTCGTGCTCATCCCGGAGACGAAGCAGCGGACGCTCGAGGAGATCTCGGGGCAGGCCGAGATGTCGACGGTGGGCGCCGTCCACCCCTCGGCGGTCGCGCCGTCCCACTGAACGGGACGGCCCCCGCGGCGCGGACCCCCGGACCGGAGCGCGGCCCCCCGGGCGCGCTCTCCGACCGGCGCGGCGGGTCCCGAAGACAACCTCTTCCTCGGGTCTTATTTCTCCGAGGGGCGTGCGACGCTGACGGAATGGATCCCGGGGAACCGGAACGGTACCTGCGACCAGGTCTTTCCGGCGTCCGGGCTCACGAACAGTTCCCCGGTCGTCGTGCCCACGTAGATCCCGGCGGGCGAGAGGGTGTCCGTCGCGATCCCCTCGCGCTGCACGCCGAAGTGGCCCGGGAACGCCCCCGGCCGGACCAGGGTTCGCCACTTGCGGGTCCGGTCGTTCCACTCGTGGACCTGGAAATGGCCCTCCGCCGTCACCCGGGCCCGGCCGGAGAGACGAACGAAATACGCCTTCCCCGGGTCGGCGGCGGGAGCCGCGACGCCGAAGCCGAAGTCGTCTCCGAGGGGGCGACCGATGCGGGTCCAGTGGTCCATCCGGTCGTGCGAGACGTACATCCCGCCGTGGTCCTGGCGGTAGAAGGTGTCGGGATCGGCGGCGTCGACCGCCACGTGGTGGACGCACTGGCCGGTCTCGGGGTACTTTTCGGGGAGGAAGGGGGTCATGACGCCCTTGTTCCGGGGCGTCCAGGTCACCCCGCCGTCCTCCGAGCGGAACGTCCCGACCGCGCTCAGCCCGATGTACATCCGCTCGGGAGCGCGGGGGTCGAGGAGGATCGTATGGAGGCAGTGCCCCCCCGCGCCGGGGGACCAGTTCTTCTTGTCCGGATGGTGAGTGATGCTCTCGATCGGTTCCCAGCTCGCGCCCCGGTCGGTCGTTCGGAACAATAGATGCGGGTCGGCGCCGAGATAGAGGGTGTCGGGGGCGCTCGGCGGTCCGGGTTCGATGTGCCAGACGTTCATGAGCGGCCGGAGCGGGGGCGCCAGGGGGTTCTCGTCGTTGAACTGAGGCTCGCGTTGCTTCTTCGGCTGGGTCAGCGGGGTCGCGACCTCCTTCCAGGTCTTCCCCCAATCGCTCGACCGCTGTACCATCGGGCCCCAGAAGCTGTCGTTGACCGCGGCGTACAGGTCCCCCGGATGACGCGGGTCCGCGACGACGTGATAGATGTCGCTCCCGCCGTGGGCGACCGGCCCCACCTTCCAGCGCTTCCGCCGAACATCGCCCTCCACGACGTAGGTCCCTTTGCGAGTTCCCAGGAGAATCCGCACTTTCTCGTTCCGAGCCATCCTGCTTCGAGTCCTATCCTCCCGCAATCGAGTGGAGGATATCGATGGTGGAGGCCCCCGCGATCGGCGTCGCGACACCCGTGGTGCCGCTGACGTCCTTGCCGTCGACGAAGACGCGGACGTACCGACGGAGCTGTCCGGTCTCGTCCCGTATCTTGAACCGGAGCCGCGGGTACCGCGCTTCCAGCACCTCGAGGAGCCCGGTCACCGTATCGGCCGTGATCTGTTCCTTTCCGCGGGGACCGAACTCCCGCAGCCAGCTGTCTAGATGCACATCCACCATGAACGGAAACCCTCGCCCGCCGCGGGAGAACCCTCCGTGGATGACGGGTGCGGCATTCGGACCTCGGGGGTATACCCGAGCACGCTCCGCATCAAAAACCCCTACTTCGCGCCGCCCGAACGGTTTCGGAACCACCGAAAGAGCGGGACGACCCTCGGTATCGAGAGCGCGGACCGGCTTGGGAGGGGGTCGGGGGGTGTCGCTCGGGCGTTCCCCGGCCCCCCGGGGAGCGAACGCCCCGATTCGGAAAGGGGGCCGGAGCCCTTTTCTCGTTGTGAATTTCGCGAAGTCAACGGCCCCGAGGGCCCGAGGAGCGGAGCGGGAAGGGTGTTCGAGGAACGGCCCGTGCTGGTGTTCTGGGAAACGACCCGGGCCTGCCCGCTCGCCTGCGTCCACTGTCGTGCCTCGGCGATCCCCCACCGGCTTCCCGGGGAGCTCTCCAGCGAGGAGGGACGCGCGCTGATCGACCGGCTTCGGGACTTCGGCACGCCCTACCCCACCCTCATCCTGACCGGCGGGGACCCGCTCCAGCGTCCCGACCTCTACGCCCTGATCGAGCACGCGCGGGCGCAGCGTCTCCACGTAGCGGTCTCGCCCGCCGTCTCGGACGCGCTGAACGCCACCACGATGGCCCGTCTCGCGGAGCTCGGGGTCGCGTCGATCTCCGTGAGCCTCGATGGAGGCAGTGCGGTCGCCCATGAACGGGTACGGGGGGTTCCCGGCCACTTCGAACGAACGCGAGCGGCGATCGCGGCGGCGCTCGATCACGGCCTGCGGGTACAGGTGAATTCCACCGTCATGGCGGAGAATGCGCGGGAACTGCCGCACCTGTTCGAATCGATCGTGGGCTGGGGCGTGCGCAGCTGGGAGGTCTTCTTCCTGATCCGCACCGGCCGCGGGGCCGGGCTCGCCGAGCTCTCTTCGGAGGAGGCGGAGGATGTGGGGCATTTCCTCTACGATGCCTCCCGCTACGGGGTCCTCGTCCGGCCGGTCGAAGCGCCGTTCCTCCGCCGGATCCGCCGGCAGCGCGAGGCCGGCGGTACCGCCGGAGGTCCGCTCTACTCCGCCCTCCGCGACGAGCTCGAACGACGGATGGGGCCCGGGACCCAGCCGTCCTCGATCGCCCCGCGGGGCACGCTCGACGGGGATGGCATCGTCTTCGTCGGGTACGACGGCACGATCTATCCCGGCGGATTCCTCCCCGAGCGACTGGGGAACGTGCGCGGGGACGACCTCGTGTCCGTCTACCGGGATCACCCCTTGCTCCGACGGATCCGGGCCCGGGACCTCGGCGCCGCCTGCGGCACCTGCGCGCACCGGTTCGAATGCGGCGGGAGCCGCGCCCGCGCGTTCGCCCGGACCGGCGACCCGCTCGCCGCCGATCCCGCCTGCTTCTTGACCGAACCGTCCCGGGTCGGGACCTAGCCGGGAACGGACGATGACCTCCCTCGCTCCCCCTCGCCGGATGTCGATCGCGTCGGCACCGCAGCGGGAGGCCACGGCCCCCCTTCGGAGTCGGGCGCTGGGTCCGCCCGGGTCCACGGAGGGGGTGCGTCCATGAACGCCTGGATCGACGCCGCGATCCTCTGGGTCCACCTGTTCAGCGCCGTGCTGTTCGTCGGGGGGTCGTTCTTCTTCTGGCTCGTCCTGGAACCGGTCTCGCACCGGATCGTAACGGACGAAGCGGCGCGTACGGTCCTGATCGGACGGCTCGCGCGCCGGTTCGGCCAGTTCACGACCCCGCTCCTGATCCTCCTGATCCTGACCGGTCTGTACAACGCGAGCTGGTACCTGCCATCGCTCAGCGATCCCCTCGCGACCCTTCCGGGTCAGGTCCTCGTGCTGAAGGCCGTCGTGGTCGCCGCCCTGGTCGTTCTGATCTACGTCCACGGCCTCTATTTCGGACGACGGATCAGCCGACTGGCGCGGGCCGGCGACGTCGACGGGCTCCGCCGGATCCGCCGCAAGAGCCGGGTCGTCTCCTACGTGAATCTCGGATTGATGCTGGTGGTGCTGGCCCTCGCCGTCGCGCTGCAGATGGTGGGATGATGGGAGAGCCCGGCATTTCGCGTCGCCTCCGGGAGAGCCGAGGCGGGGGCCGATGAGCGGGACCGCGCCCCCCTCGCGGGGAGTGTTGTTGATGGCCCTCGGCGGTCCCACCCGCCTCGAGGACGTGGAGCCGTATCTGCTCGACCTTCGGGGGGGCCGCCCCACGCCGCCGGAGCTGGTGGAGGAGTTCCGAGAGCGCTATCGTCGGATCGGTGGCGGGTCGCCCCTGACGGCGGTGACCCGAGCCCAGGCCGCCGCGCTCGAACGGAGGCTCTCGAGCGAGGGCCGGCCGGTTCATTGCGAGATCGGCATGCGCCACTGGCACCCCCACATCCGGGAAGGGTTCGCGGCGCTCGTTCAGAGAGGCGCGACGGAGGTCACGGGCCTCTGCATGACCCCCTACTACTCCCCGTGGAGCGTGGGCGGCTACCTCTCCGTGCTCGACCAGGTCGCGGCCGAAAGCGCCCCGGCCGTACGCCTGCACCGGGTGCAGACCTGGCACGATGCCCCCGCTCTCGCCGAAGGGTTCGCGCGCAAGATCCGCGAGCGGCGGGACGCGATGACCGCGCGAGGGGCCCCGCCGCCGGCCCTCCTGTTCACCGCCCACAGCCTTCCCGGCGCCCACGATCCCGGTGTGGAGCCGTACGTGCGGGAACTCGCGTCGGTCCGCGCCGCGGTGCTGGCCCGGCTCCCCCCGGTACGCTCCGAGTTCGCCTACCAGTCCGTCGGCCGACGCGAAGGGCCGTGGCTCCTCCCCTCGTGGGAGGGCGTGCTCGAGCGCCTCGCCCGCGACGGGGAGCGGTCGGTCCTGGTCGCTCCGGTCGGGTTCGTCGCGGACAATCTCGAGATCCTCTTCGATGTCGACCTCGAGATGCGCGCCCGAGCGGCCGAGCTCGGCCTCGCGTTCGACCGAACGGAGACGCTCAATGACGACCCGCTCTTGATCGACGCGCTCGTGCACGCCGTGCACGGCGCGGACCGCACCGGATAGGCTCTCCGAGGCTCGGCGTGGAGGGGGCGCGCCGGCCCCGTCACTCCGGCGGGGAAGGGGGAGCCTTCCCGTCCGCAACTGGCTTCGCGGCGGTGTCCGCATCCTCCTTCCATTCGGCCGGAGGATTCGCGGCCGGCGGCGGGGGGCCCCCCCGCCGCGCCCGGAGCCACAGCCCGGCGAGCACCGCGATCGCGGCGAGGAGCAGCACGACCACGAGGACCACGGAGAACAGGGTGGTCGCGAAGACCGACGGGTACGCCTTCGTGAAGACGAGCGTCGCCACCGACGGCCCGGTCACCCCGACCGTGGCGGTCACCGTCTGCTGGAGCGGGGTCAGGTCGTAGGTCTCGGCCCAACGGCCCGTGATGTTGTAGCTCCCGGCCGGAACGAGGAACGTCAGGGTGCCGCTGCCGTCGGTGATCCCCGAGGCGACCGTCGAGCCCGTGGTGGTGTTGACCACCGCGACGAACACGTTCGAGAGCCCGCCGCCGCCCGACGCGGTGGCGTGGACGGTCAGCGCGAAGACGTCGTGGGCGGTGATGAGGAACGGCCCATCACCGGTGACCAGGACCGGCTCGGCGAACACCACCTGGCTGTCGTCGTAGACCACGGTGAGCGTGTAGTTGCCCACCGGCACCTGGGCCAGGGAGAACTGGCCCGCCGCCGTGCCGACGATGAGCCGGTAGGCGGTCCCGTTCGGGTGGATGACCGTGATCAGCGGGTACGGCAGGGGTTGCCCGTTCGACGCGAGGACGGCGAACGTCGGGTAGACCACCTCGACGTGCAACGTGAACTGGGTCGAGTTCGCGGTCACGGTCTCGGAGAACGAACCGACACCGATCCCTTCCCACTGGACGGGGAAATCGTACACGGCGCCGGCCGCGAGCTGGAAGGTCACGACACCGGTCCCGTTCGTCCGGCCCGAGGCGACCTGGGTACCGCCCGAGATCGCGCCCACGAGCGCGCCTCGGAGGGCCACGTCGTGGTCGTCGACGACCGTGAGTCGCACGGGCACCGGGGGCAGTCCGATCGAGATCGTCACCGCGGCGAAGGCGTTCCGGCCGTAGTAGGTCGGGAGCGTGTTCTGGTTCGCGAGATTGTGGTCGGTATCGTCGGTCGCATTGACCGTGAACCGGTAGCGACCGGCGGCGAGACCGGAGTAGTTGAAGGCGAGCGAATACGTGCCGTTCGGCGCGGACGGGAGAGCCCGGGAGGGCGTGGGGCTCATGGCCCGGGGCGCCACGACGACCGAGCCCTGGGCGGTGACCACCGAGAAGTCGACCGTGTAGTTCTCGAAATCGTACGCGCCGAGAGGGTCCGCGACCACGGCGCGGACGGTCACCGTAGTGTTCGCGGTCGAGCCCGGGAGGACCGTGACGGCCGCGCCGGACGAGGTGAGGACCTCCACGGTCGGGACCGTGAGGTACGTGCTCGACGGGACGCTGGCCGAGCTCCCGTAGTACGTACCGGTGACCCGCCCCCACCAGATGCCGTAGTGCTCGGCGGTGTTGCCGTTGATCGTGATGTTGAGCTCGAGCGAGCTCCCCGCGGGGATCGTGGCGGTCAGGGTCGGTCCGGTGAGGAAGACGAGCGTGGGGATCGAGCCGCCGGGGCCGATGCTGCCCGTACCGGTGGCCGGCCCCGTGCCGAGGAGGGTCACGGCGCCGGTCGGCGCCACCTCACCGACCGTGAGCGTGATCGACCCGCCGGTGGGCGAGCTGCCGCTCTGGTTCAGGTAGACCGTGGCGTTCACCGTCCCGTTGAGGGCGAGCGGGGCGGTGAAGGCCGGAGCGGCGACGAAATCCACGGCGTCGTAGTGGGCTGCGAGCGAAACCGAGCCGGTGCGGGTCCACGGCGCTTGCGAGTCGTTCACGGTGCTGAGGACGTTCAGGTACTGGGCCGAACCGATGGTGACCCCCGCCGAGGAGTTGTGGAGATAGAACAGCAGGTTCGAAGGGGTTGGTTCCGGGCCGGACCATGGCGTGGCCAGGGCCGGTCCCGGGGTGAGCAGGAGCGACAGCGTCGCCGCGAGCAGGAGCACGGTCAATCCCCGGGCGACCGACCGGTGCGATCTCGAACTCGTCCGTGGGCGACCTCGCGCGAGCGGCATACCGGGTGGCTTTCTGCCGGGACGGGGTATTTTATTGTGTGTCCCGGGCCGAGGCCTCGTTCCGGTACGGGAACCGCCCCGGTCGAGGTCGCTGCCGGCGAGCGACCGGGCTCGGCCCCGCCTTCGACCGAACGGAGCCGCTCGATGCCGGTCCGCTCCGGAGCGACGGGCGCGTGCCCGCCGTGCCGGGCCCGTCCCGGGGTCAGTGCTACCTCTCCGTGGGGCCGCGTCCGCGCGGTCGGGCGGGCCGGTTCACTTTAGGAGATACCATGTCCAGGCGTAGAGGAGCACCGCGATCCAGATCGCGAGGAAGGCCAGGGGAAGGAACTCGGTCAGACGGGACGGGTTCAACCGGTCCATCCAGCCGATCACCTCCGAGCGTGAGAAACGGTACCGGTGCGCGCCGTACGGCCGGAGCAGGTCCACCCGGATCGTCGCGCCGGAACGGAGCGTGATCGGCGCCTCGAGCGCCGCATCGAACGGAGGCTGGATCTCTTCGAGCCGCGCGGCCGCCTCCCGCCAGAGCGCGAGGGCATCGTTCGTCCGGTGGAGGAGGATCGCCCAGACGAAGGAGAAGAGGATCCCAAGGGAGGCGAGGAACGTCGCGACGAGCGCGAGCTCGTCCGGTCGGCTCCCGAAGTACGCAATCGCGACCACCATCCCGGTCACGAGGACGCTGCCGATGGCGGCGAAGTAGGACGTGCGTCCGGCCGCGAGCTGGCCCTCCTCGGCGGCGAGCCGCTCGTACTTGTCGTGGAGCCACCGACGCTCCTCGGGCGTGAGGGAGGGGGTCGTGGCTCCGACGCGGGGTCCGATCGACACGGTCGGACTAAGGTACGGGCGGCCGTTAAACGCGTGCGCTGCCGGCCCGGTTTTCCCCCGGCCGTTCACGCGCGACCGGACGCGGGCCCGGGGGACCGAAGGTGAAGGTAGACCGTGGCCATCCCCGCGACGCCGAGGCTCGCCAGGAGCGGCCACCCGATGAACGGGATCACGATGAGCGCGATCGCGACCGAGAGCCCGGCGCCCACGCGACGGCCCGGAGTCCGACCCGGCCCCGAAGAGAGCAGGCGGAGTCCCGCCGCGCTGCCGAGCAGGTAGAGGACGATCGCGGCGCCGCTCGCCAGGAGGAGGGCGGTCGTGAGATCGATGTTGAAGAGGTAGTAGACGCCGAACACGGCCACGACCCCGACGAACATGGCGATCAGCGCCCGACGGGGAACGCCGGCGATGGGGTCGATGGTCGCGAGGGAAGCCGGCAACCCTCCGTCGCGCGCGGTGGCGTAGATCACGCGGGACATGCCCGTGGTGTAGGCGCTCGCCACGCCGAAGATGATGAACACCGCGAGGAGCGCGGTTCCCATCGCGCCATACGGGCCGAGGACGTTCCCGAGGATCGCCGCGAACGGCGCGACCCCCCCGCCCGCCGTGTACGCGCCGGTGCCGACCGTCACGAACGCGATCGCGCAGTAGAGCGCGCCGATGAGCCCGACGCTCATCCCCACGCTGCGCGGGAAGTCCCGGGCCGGGTCCTCGAACTCCGCCGCCACGTTCGGGACGTTCTCGTAGCCAAGGAACGACCAGAAGATCAGGGCGCTCGCCGTCCCCACCGGGAGGAGGCCCTGAGGGAAGAACGGCGCGAAGTGGGCCGCGGTCACCCGGGCGCCCGAGAGCGCGATCGTCGCGACCAGCAGGACGACGTTCGACCCGACCACCGCGAGCTGCACCCGGCTGCTGACCACGATGCCCCGGTAGTTCACCGCGAACGCCGCCCCGACCACCCCGATCCCGAGGAGGAACGTCTCGGGGCGATCGATCGGGAAGGCATACCCGAGGTAGGAGGCGGCGATCAGCGCGACGGCCGGGGCGCCGGTCATCGTCCACAACGCGAACAGCCAGCCGGTCGCGGTGGCGACCCGGGGTCCGAACGCCTCCCGGGCGAATCCGTAGATCCCGCCGGACTCCGGCCGACGGGCCGATAGCCCCGCGAAGGTAAGGGCGAACGGAAGGCTCGCCCCGGCGAGCAGCGCCCACGCGATCAAGGCGCCCGGGCCCGCGATCTGGCCGGTGATCCCGGGGAGGACGAGGATCCCCGAGCCCAGGAC
>DAHVAA010000043.1 GCA_027314845.1 Thermoplasmata archaeon
CGTTCGTGCCGGTCGGTCCGATGCGGAGCAGGCCTCCGATCGCCTCGAGCGCATCGTAGGCCGAGTGCTTCCGGAGCGCCCGGTCCAGGTCCACGCTCCGGGCGCGGGCCCGGTTCTCCGATCGGCCGTCCACGACGCCGCCGGCGGCGTCCGTGGGACCGTCGATCCCGTCCGTACCGAGGGAGAGGACGACCGCCGAGAGTCCCGCGATCTCCCGGGCTGACGCGAGCGCGAACTCCTGGTTGCGGCCCCCGCGACCGGGATGGGGGCCCAGCGTCACGGTGGTCTCGCCCCCCGAGAGCAACGCCCGAGGTCGTGACAGAGCCGCCTGTCGCCGGACCGCTCGGGCGAACGAACGCGCGACCGGTTGTGTCTCCCCCGTGACCCGGCTCGACAGCACGCGGGTCCGGTAGCCTCGGCGACGTGCCGTCTCGGCCGCCGCTCGGAGCGCGATCCGGTTCGTGGCGGCGAGGAGGAACGGCGCGGAACGCAGCCGGGGCTCCGACGGCTTCGGGGTCTCGGGGTGGCGTCCCCGGGCTCCATCGGAGAGATACCGCACCACCGGAGCGGGCAGTCGAGGGGCGAGCCGGTATCTTCGGACCACCCCGAGCGCGTCGGCGAACGTGGTCGGGTCACCGACCGTGGGCCCGGAAGCGATGTCTTCGGGAACGTCCCCAACGACATCGCTGAGGGCGATCGTCGCAAACCGGTCCGAGGGGCATCCGAAGGCCAACCACCCCCCTTTGATCCGCGAGAGGTGGCGACGGACCATGTTCATCGCTCCGATCGGCGCCCCGCTGGCGAGCAGCGTTTCGCTCGTCCGGGTCAGGTCCGTCGGGCCAAGCGGGGGGGCGGGTGCCTCGACAACGGCCGACCCACCACCCGAGATCAGGAAGAGGACCGGCTCCCCCCGTCCGATCCGGTCGACCTCGCGAAGGAGCCGCGAGCCGGCGTCGAAGCTTCCCCGTCGCGGCACCGGGTGGTCGCCGAACACGACCGGAATGGACGAGCTGGGAGAGGGGTAACCGAGAGGGGTCACGACCAGTCCGACGCTCCGGTGGCCATGGATGCGTGCGGCCGCATCGGCCATCGCCGCGGCGGCCTTTCCGACCGCGATCACGTGGAGCGGAGATCCTGGGGGGACGGTCAGCGTTCGGCGCCCCACGCGGTATCCTCGCGAGCAGGGGAGGAGGCTCTGCCGAACCGCGCGAGCGGGGTCGACGGCACGGATCCCTGCGCGGGCGATCTAGAGCGCGTCAGAACCGAGGGTCACGGCCCCCCTCGAGCGTGAACCCCGGCCGAGGGTCGAACGGGGGATGGTCGGGAGGGAACCGGCCGGGCAGCACGGGCGCCAGCTTCTGGAGGGGCCCGGTGGAACCGTCGCCTGCGCTCAGGACATCGGCGAGCCGCTGCGCGACCCCGCCGGCCCGCATCACCCCGAAGCCGTTGAACCCCGCGAGCAGGTAGCAACCCGGCCGGTCCGCCACCGGTCCGACGAGGGGTCTTCGGTCGGGAGTGGAGCAACAAACCCCAGCCCAGGAGCGCACGAGCTCCGCATCGGCCCACCCGGGAAAGCGGTCGGCGAAGCACTGCGCGAGGTGGCTCTCGAACGCCGCGTCGCCCCCGGACCGGAAGCGGTCAGGGTCGACCTCGACCAGCTCGGTGCCGTCCCCCGCCAGGATCCGACCGGCGGATTCGGGTCGGACGTAGACGTCCGTGTCGATGTCGTGCACCGAGGGGAAGGAGGGGACGGCGGGGGAGGGGCGCAGCACCGCCGCCTGCGTCCGGTACGGTACGAGCGGAACGGCCCAGCCCGACCGACCGAGCAGCGCCTTGGTCCAGGCGCCGGCGGCCACGACGACCCGATGCGCTCGGACCGTTCGACCGCTCGCGCTCACGTCCCAGCGGCCTTCCCTTAGTTCGAGGCGGTCGAAGGGAGCCCCCAACCAGAATTCGACACCGGCCGCGCGCGCGTTCTCCGCGTAGCTCTCCGTGATCGCGCTCGGAGTGACCACCGCGTCTCGGGGGCTCCAGATCGCCGCGCGCACGTCCTCGAAATGCCCCCACGGGACCCGTTTGGCGAGCTCGGAGGGGTCGAGCCGGTCGACCGCGACGTTCCATCCTCGGAGCGCTTCGAAGGCCCGGTCCAGCACGTGCGCGGCCTCGGCTTGGACGGTCCACCGGGCGAACCCGTTCACGGTGTAGGCCTCGGGGTCCCACCGTTGGGCGAGCTCGGAGTATTCGCGCTTCGACTCGCGCGTCACCTCGACGTCCCACTCGTTCCAAAGCTGCTCGGTCACGATCCCGGCGGCGCGGCCGGTCGCGCCGGCGGCGGGGGTCCGGGGGTCGTAGACGATGACCGGACCGACCTTCCGACGCGCAAGATGGTAGGCCAGCGAGCAGCCCGCGACGCCCGCGCCCAGGACCGCGACTTCGACCGTCTCGGTCGCCACGACGCGCGGCAGGCGCTCCGCGGTTAATACTGCGGCTTTGCGCGCTGGTACGCCTCGCGGAGCGCGTTCGTGTCGACGTGCGTGTAGATCTGGGTGGTCGCGACCGACGCATGTCCGAGCAGCTTCTGGATGTAGCGGATGTCGCACCCCCGCGAGAGCAAGGCGGTCGCGAGCGTGTGACGGAGCATGTGCGGGGTGACCCGCCGGGGGACGCCGGCGACCTGGGCGGCCCGACGGACGATCCGCTCGACCGTGACGGGGCCGACAGGGAAGAGGCGGGAGCTCGACTCTCCCGTAAGCGTGCGTTCCGCGAGGTATCGGTCGATCGCCGCCCGGGTACGGTCCTCCAGCACCACCTCCCGGTCCTTGTCGCCCTTGCCGGATCGGACGTGCAGAATGTTCCGCTCGAACTCGATGTCCTCGAGGAGGAGGTGACACAGCTCGCTCACACGGAGCCCGGCGAAGGCGAGCACGTGAACGATGGCGCTATCCCGCGGGGAGTCGCGGACCGCTTCGAAGAGGCGGCGCATCTCCTCCTCGACGAGGTAGCGCGGGAGCCTCTCTGGCCGACGCGGCGGCTCGAGCTGGTCCGCCACCGAGTAGCCGAAGCTGCGGAAGAGGCAGGTCAGCCCTCGAACCGTCGTGTACACGGAGTTCTTCGAGTAGTGACGCTGGAGCACGAGGTACTCCCGGTACGCTTCGAGGTCCCGGAGCGTCACCTCTTCGAGCGGCTTCTGCGCGAAGGTGAGGAAGGTCCGAGCGATGTGACCGTACTGCTTCACCGTGCACGGGCTCCGCTCCTGGGATTGCAGCATGCGCTGGAACCGGCCGACCAGGTCGACCACGCTGAACGACGTCGGCGCGCCCTCGCCGGGGTTCGCGCCCCGCGGACGACGCGCGATCGCGGAGGAGCGGGACATCGGGGATGAGGAGGTCATCGGGCGTTGCTTCCGAGAGTTCGCTTAATAATCGTATGCGCGCAGTGGAACGCGGGCCTCGCCCGCCGCTCAAATAGCCACGGTCCGTGTCAGTCGATCGTGCGCTGCAGCGAGTGCGACCTCCCCGCGGTCGTCGACCAGCCGTATCGGGCGCGCCACGCGTGCGCCCACCATCTGGCCGAGTCGGTCGAGGAGCGGGTGCGAGGGGAGATGCATCGACAGCTGCCCCGCTTCGGGCGCGGCACGGTGGCGGTCGCCCTCTCGGGAGGAAAGGACTCCTCGGTGGCCCTGGCGCTTGCCGCCCGGTACTTTCGGCGGAGACCGACCGTCCGCCTGGTCGCGATCAGCGTCGACGAGGGCATCCGCGACTACCGCCCGCCCACGCTCCGAGCCGCCGAGCAGCTCGCCGAGCGCCTCGGGGTGGAGCACCGGGTGGTGCGAGTCGAGGAGGAGCTGGGCACGACGATCGACCGGACCGCGGGCGACCTCGAAGGGACCGTGCCGTGCTCGTTCTGCGGGGTCTGGCGACGCCGAATGCTGAATCGCGCGGCCCGGGAGGTCGGTGCCGACGCACTGGTCCTTGGGTTCAACCTGGACGACCTCGCCCAGACGGTCCTCATGAACCTCGTGCGAGGGGACCTCGACCGTCTCGTGCGGATGGCGCCGCACCGGGTCCGCCAGGCGGACCTCGTCCCTCGCGTGGCTCCGCTCGCGCTCGTTCCCGAGCGGGAGGTCTACCTCTACGCCCGGTACCGCGAACTTCCGTTCGACCACGGCGAGTGCCCGCACGCGGGCCGCGCGGCCCGGAACCTGTTCCGAGAGATCGTCTGGCAGCTCGAAGAGGCCCAGCCGGGGACACGCCAATCCCTGCTCCGGACGCACGAACGCCTCGTCGACCTGTGGTTGCGGCAAGCCTCCCCCGGCGCCCCCGAGCGGTGCCGGGTGTGCGGGGACCCGTCCGCGCACGAGGTCTGCCGGGCCTGTGAGTACCTTCAGCTCAGCCGCGGCTCCTCCGCCCCCCCGGAGGTCTCGTGACCGGCGCCGCGGACATTGTGGGGGGCGGCAGCGACCCCCGCCGTTCGGTCCGTAAGCGGGTCTTCGTGGTCGGAGCAGGGATCATGGGGAGCGGGATCGCGGCGCAGGCGGCGCTCGCCGGGTACCCGGTCACGCTCGAGGACATGAACGAGGAGCTGGCGCGACGCGGATTGGCGAACGCGACCCGGGCGCTCGACCGCGCCGTGGCTCGCCAGAAGGTCGGCCCGGGCGACCGGGACGCGGCGCTCGCTCGGATCGAGGTCGCGATCGGACTTCGTCGGGCCGAGTCGGCCCAGGTCATCATCGAGGCGGCTCCCGAGGACCTCGCGTTGAAACGCCGGATCTTTCGAGACCTGGAGGAGGTCGCCCCGCCGGAGGCGCTCCTTGCCTCGAACACCTCCTCCCTGCCGATCACCTCGATCGCCCAGGACCTGAAGGATCCGGGACGGCTCGTGGGGATCCATTTCTTCAATCCGGTGCTCCAGATGCCGCTCGTGGAGCTGATCCCCGGGCACACGACTCGGGAGGAGGTCGTGGGGGCGGCCCGGGAGTTCGCGCAGAGCCTCGGAAAGACCGTCGTCTCCTCGCGCGACACTCCCGGCTTCGTCACGACTCGCGCCCTCGCCGTGCTCGTGAACGAGGCCGCCTGGATGCTCTACGAAGGGGTGGCCTCCCAAGAGGACATCGATACCGCCTACAAGCTCGGCTTCCACCACCCGATGGGTCCGTTCGAGCTCATCGACCTCGTCGGGATCGATACTGCGGTCGCGATCCTCGACGTCCTCTGGGACGGTTTTCGGGACAGCCGCTATCGGGTCTGTCCGCTCCTTCGAACGATGGTCGCGGCGAAGAAGCTCGGCCGTAAGACGGGCGAAGGCTTCTATCGGTACCCCGCGTCTCCCCCCAGCGCATGACCGAGCTCTCGGACGCCATCGGGCTCGGCACCCTCGTGCTCGCCTCGCTCGTTCCCGCGCTCATCTACCTCGCTTGGGTCCGCCGATCCGAGCGCTACCGGACCCAAGGGTGGGGACCGCTCCTGGGCGCGTTCGCCTACGGGGCGCTGTTCGCGACCCTCACGGCCGCGATCTTGGAGGCGGTCATCGTGTCGCTCGGGACCACCGTCAGCCAGAACTACCCCGGCCCAGAGTTCGTCTTCCTGAACGGGAACTCCCCGCTGGGGGTCTTCTTCCTCGTCCTCGTGATCGCCCCGTTCGTCGAGGAGGGGCTGAAAGCGTCGGGCGTTGCCGCGAACCGCCGACGGCTGACCTCGATCGCGGACGGCCCGGTCTTCGGCGCCTCCGTGGGCCTCGGCTTCGGCTTCTTCGAAACGTTCCTCTACGGCCTCGGAGCTTACTTCGCCGGCGGCCTGGCCGCCGGCATCTTCCTGATCATGGTGCGCAGCGTCTCGAGCGTCGTGCTCCACGGCAGCTCGACGGGGATGTTCGGCTACGGCTATGCGCGGGGCCGGTTCGGAGTTCCCGGCCCCGGAGCCGGTAGCTACTACCTCCTCGCGGTCGCCATGCATGCCAGCTTCAACGCGCTCGCCTCGCTCGCGGCGATCCTCGCCTTCCTGGCGCTCCCGGGCCTGGCCGTCAACGCGGCGAGCGTAATCGCGCTCTTCGCGGCGATTGGTTTCGCCTTTGGCGCGATCGAGCACGTTCGGGCGGTCATCCAGTCGTCGGACTACCCGGCGCTGCTCAAGGGGTCGGTGAGATTCCGCCCGAACACGCCGCCGCCGCGATCGCGCTGAAAACGCTCTAGGCCCGGGGAGGTCCCGGGTCGCCGTGCCGCTGCCATGCCGCCTCTCCGATGGACCGGTAGACCGCCTCCGCGTCCTCGCGCGGCGGCGCCTCTCCCGTCTGGCCGACATCGCGAATGCGCGCCTTCTTGAGCAGCCAGTAGTGGATTCGCCAGGTCTTGCCCCGGGAGACCGTCGCGTCCTCCTCCTCGCTCGTCAGGAGGCCCTCCTCCTCGAGCTGGTAGAACCGGTCCCGGTCCTCGCTCGAGAGTTTGTTGTCGAGGACGCTGTCGTCCGCGCCGAAGTAGCCGAGGATCATCCGGGCGACCGGCCGGGCCTCAGGTTGGGGGATCTTCCCATGGGCGACCAGCGTCCGTTCGATCGCGCGGACGAGCTCGGCCTCCGTGATCGACGCCATCGCTCGGGACGCCCCACGGACTCTGACGGTAAAAGGTTCGCGCGGTCGCGCCCCGGGGGACGTCATCGTTTAGTGGATGCCAAGGTCGGGGGCACCGTGACGGTCCCGGTCGAGTTCGCCCCCGATGCGAGCGCGCTGGCGGCGGCGCTCCGAGCGCTCGACCGCGGGCTCTGTCCGGAGTGCTTCGGCCGGCTCTTCGGCCGATTGGGCCATGGCCTCTCGAACCCGGAACGGGCGGCGCGGCTCACCGCGGCACTCGGCGTCGCCGCGGTCTCCGACTCGGAGACCTGCTCCCTCTGCGAGGGGGCCTTCGCTCGACTTCCGATGTGGGTCGAGCGGGCGATCCGCGCCGCGACCGGCTACGAGTGGCATCGCTTCACCTGCGGGTCGCGCTGGGAACCCGAGGTCCTCGCGCGGGAGGAGGCGCTCTGGACCGACGTGGGGTCGGCTTGGGGGGAGAGCGCCCGGGCCGCGTTCAACCGGGAACTCGGAAAGCAGCTCGAGCGGCGCACCGGGGCCTCCGGCGGTACGGAGGGGGCGGACCTTGTCTTCCTCGCCGACCTCGCCGTCGGCCGCGTGGAGATAACCGTCCTGCCGATCTACTTCCGGGGTCGGTACCGCAAGCTCGACCGATCGTTGCCCCAGACCCGCTGGCCGTGCCGTCGTTGCCAGGGCCGAGGGTGCGTCGCCTGCGGAGGAACCGGCAAGACCTATCCGTCGAGCGTAGAGGAGATCGTGGCCGCTCCCTTCCTTCGGGAGACCGGGGCCGAGGCGAGCCGCTTCCACGGCATGGGCCGGGAGGACATCGATGCCCGGATGCTGGGCCGCGGCCGACCGTTCGTCCTCGAGCTCCTCCGTCCTCGTCGGCGGGAGGTCGACCTCGCCATGATCACGGAAGTCCTCGTCCGCGAGGGCGCCGGGAAGGTCGAGGTCGTTGGGTTATCCGCTGCCGAGGCCGTCGAGGTCATCCGGGTGAAGGAAGCCAGCCCCGAGAAGAGCTACCTCGTGGGCGTGCTCGGGGCGGTCGAGGTGGCAAAGGTTAATGAGGCCCTGGCCCTCGCCGTGGGTCGAGCGATCGCCCAGCGAACGCCGACCCGCGTCGTCCATCGTCGATCCGACCGCGTCCGTACGCGTCGGATCGTCTCGGCCCGCGTGGTGGAGGCGGGCGAGGGGCGGTGCACGCTCGAGCTGAGGACCGAAGCCGGTACCTACGTCAAGGAGTGGGTGGAAGGAGATGGAGGGCGCACCGATCCGAGCCTGTCCGCCCTCCTGGGAATCCCGCTGAAGGTCGAGTTCCTGGACGTGCTGGAGATCCACGATACGGAGGCGTAGATGGTCAAGAGTTCGAAGGGATTCCGTTCTCGTTCCCGCGGCACCTTCACGAAGGAGGTACGCGAGCGGGGACTTCCCCCGATCACCCGGTTCCTTCGCGAGTTCGCGATCGGCGAGAAGGTCGCCGTCCGCATCGAACCCAGCGACCCCCACGGCCAGCCGCACCCCCGGTACCAAGGCCGGACCTGCACGGTCGTAGAGAAGGTCGGCCGGGCCTACCGAGTCGAGTTCCTCGACGGCGGTAAGCGGAAGCAACTGATCGCGACGCCTATCCACCTGATTCCCGTGGGTCGCGGGGGGAACGCCCATGCCTGAACCGGTCCCGCTCGCCCGGGTCAAGGACCTCCTGACCGAGGAGGGTACCCACCGGACCCTGCCTCGCGAGGCCACGCTCGCTCTGCAGCATGTCGAGCTGTTCGCCCGTCTGTCGAGCGAAGCGACGGCGAAGCTCATCGAGGAGCTACGGACGCTCCCGTTCGTGGACGCGGGCGTGGCCGTGAAGGTCGCCGACATGCTCCCGCAGTACCCCGAGGAGGTCCGCCTCCTCTTCTCGAAGGAGCGGGTTCCGCTCGACGAAGAACAAATCGCCCGTCTCTTGGAGATCGTGGCGCATCACCGATGAGCCGGCGGTGGCCCCGTGGAGCGCTACGCGTACATCTTGGACTATCTGCCCACCGGCCGCCAGACGGAACGCGGCTTCCATCGCGAACCCCTCGCGCTCGCGATCGGTGAGGACGAGCTCAAGCTCTTCGAGCTCGTGCCCCGCCCCGGCGTTTCGCTCGTCCCGGGGATGCGGGTCGCGCTCGCGCCGGTCGAGAACACCCCCTCCCCGATCGACCACGTCCGCCGCCGACTCGGGTTCGACGAACTGACGGTCTCCGCCCGGACCGAGCTGACGAACGCGCTCGAGGCGATCGTGAAGGCGAACAGCAGCCGGTTCATTCGCTTCATCAATGAGGCTCCGGCGGTCTCGCGACGATTCCACCTGCTCGAGCTCCTCCCGGGGATCGGCAAGAAGACCATGCAGCAGATCGTGGACGAGCGCCGCCGGGCGCCGTTCCAGAGCTTTGAGGAGATGGAGCTCCGGCTCCACCTCAAGAACCCCGAGCGCATGATCGTGTCCCGGATCGAACAGGAGCTGAGCGGTGTCGAAGACAAGTACCGGCTCTTCGTCGCGCCGTGACCGGACGGTCCTCGCTCCTCCGCCCGCCGTTCCGGAACGACCGGCGCAGGTCCGCGCTACCCTCGAGGGTCTCGGGGTCGTCCCGTCCAAGCGCTGGGGCCAATCCTTCCTCACCGACCCGTTCGTCGCGGACGCCGAAGCCGCCCTGATCGGCCCGGACGGAGAGCGGGGGATCCTCGAGATCGGCGGCGGACTCGGGATCCTGACCGCGGCGATCCTCCGACGCCACTCGGGACCGGTCACGGTGGTCGAGCGGGATCGGAGGCTGGCCGCGTTCCTCCGCTCGACGTTCGGGGACCGGGTCCGCGTCCTCGAAGGGGATGCGCTCCGGCTCGACCTTCCGTCGGTCGGCTGCGCCATCGGCAATCTTCCTTACTCCGTGGCGACGCCGCTCCTCCACCGGCTGTTCGCGGCCCGCGTGCCGCGGGTCGTCTTCCTGGTGCAGCGGGAGGTCGCCGAGCGATTCGCGGCCGGCCCGGGTTCGAAGGAGTACGGACGCCCCTCGATCCTGGCCCGGCTCTACGGGTCGGTCGAGCTCTACCGGACCGTGGGGCCGGAGGCGTTCACCCCGCCACCGAAGGTCGAGAGCCGGATCGCCGTCCACGTGGCCCGAAGCGGGCCGCTCCCGGTGCCGGATCCCCTTGTTCTCGAGCGGGCGATGGCGACGCTGTTCTCCTCGCGACGCAAGCAGCTCGGCAATCTCTTGAGCCGTCTGGACGCCACTCCCGGGGCGGACGACCGGCTGGCCGAGGCGGCCGCCTGGCCGAAAGACTGGCGTCGACGTCGGCCGGAAGAGCTACCCCCCGAAGCGTACTTCGCCCTCGCCCGAGCCCTTTTGGGGCCCGACGCATCGTATCCGTTCGCGGACGGGAGGGGAGCTCTTCGTGCCTCGCCCGGTTGAGGCCCCTACCGGGAACCCCCGAAGCACGGGCGCCCCGGGAGCGGAGCCCTCCGCGTGGCGGCGGCTCCGCGCCAGCCTAGCCCGCCGACGGCTCGGCGTGGAGTTCTGGGTCGGCTCCGGTCTCCTCCTCGGCTATCTGATCGTGGGCCTGAGCGCGCTCGTCGTCTTCCGCGGCTCGCTCGACCGGCTGACGGTCAATCCCTCCTGGGTCCCTCCTCCGCCGTTCTTCGCTCCCGTCATGGGTCCGTCTTGGGCACATCCCTTCGGGATCCTCCCG
>DAHVAA010000044.1 GCA_027314845.1 Thermoplasmata archaeon
GGTGGCCCGCAGGCCCCCGTGGACGAGGACGGTCCCATCGTCCGACTCAAACCGTCCGCAGTCGAGGTCTCCCATAACCACGGCGTTCCCGTCGAAGCGAGCGGTTCCGGCGACGGAGAGGCAAACGTCCACGTCGATCCGGACGTTCGGTTCGGCTCGGAGGTCGCCCTCGACGGTGCCGAGACGGATCCGGCTCCCCTGCGGCACCCGTGTCTCGCTCATCGACACTCCATGGGAACTCCCTTCTATAGGGGTAGGTCACCACCAGTGAGCATCCGGGTGGAGCGGCGGGGGGGGCTCCGAACGGCCATAAGGCTCGGGTCGTCACCCCGTCGTGGACGACAGCTTCGAGCGGGTGCGCACGGAGGTCCTCGGCTGCACCCGGTGTCCGCGACTCGTGCGCTATCGGGAGCGGGTCGCCCGGGAGAAGAAGAGGGAGTTCCGGGCCGACACGTACTGGGGCCGTGGCGTCCCGGGTTTCGGCGACCCGGCCGCCCGCCTCGTGGTGGTCGGCCTGGCGCCCGCCGCGCACGGTTCGAACCGGACGGGAAGGATGTTCACGGGGGACCGATCGGCCGCCTTCCTGGTCCGCGCCTTCCATACCGCGGGTTTCGCGAACCAGCCGACGTCAGTGCGTCGGGGCGATGGCCTGCGCTACACGGACCTCTATCTCACAGCGGCCGTTCGTTGCGCGCCCCCGGAGAACCGTCCGTCGCCGTCCGAGCGGTCGAACTGCGCCCCCTACCTGTTGCGGGAGCTGGCGCTCCTGACGAACGCCCGAGCGGTCCTCGCGCTGGGGGGGTTTGCATGGGACGCGGTCCGTGAGGTCGTTCCGACCGCGTACGGCGTACCCCGCCCCACGACCTCGTTCGCGCACGGGGCATGCGCGCCGCTCGGTCCGGGGCGTCCGATCCTCTGGGGCTCGTACCACCCGAGCCCCCAGAACACGAATACCGGAAAGCTGACGGCGGGCATGCTCGTCGAACTGCTGGGCCGAATCCGGGCGTCCTACGAACCGAGAGGCTCGAGCGGGAAGGCTCCTCCGCGGGAGAGGGTCCCATGACTCCGGGCGCTGGCTTCGAGGTCCTCGAGCGCGACGGCCTCGGGCGACTCGGCCGCTTCGAGACCCCCCACGGAGCGATCGAGACCCCCGCGCTCCTCCCGGTCGTCCACCCGGATCCCGAGCGCCAGCCCGTGCCGCCCTCCGAAATGCGAAGTCGCCTCGGGATCCGTGCGGTGATCACCTCGTCGTACATCATCTGGCGGACCCCACCCCTGCGCGCGAGAGCTCTCGAGGCCGGCGTCCACGGGCTGATCGGGTTCGATGGGTCGGTGATGACCGACTCCGGTGCCTTCCAGCAGCACGCGTACGGTTCGGTCGAGGTCGGCCCGGAGGAGATCCTCGCGTTCCAGGGTGCGATCGGGTCGGATATTGCCACCGTGCTCGACATCTTCACCGAGCCCGAGACCCCGCACGAGGAGGCGGAGGCCGCGCTCCGCACGACGATCGACCGGGCGCGCGCCGCGCGCACCGCCCGGCCCGGACTCCTCGCGGTGCCCGTCCAGGGTGGAGTGCACGATGACCTCCGCGCACGCTCGGCGGTCGAAGCGAGCCGGCTCGCGGACATCCTCGCGGTCGGAGGGGTGGTCCCCCTGATGGAACAGTACCGGTTCGTCGAGCTCGCGCGGTTGCTCGCCGCCGCGCGGCCGGCACTCTCCCCGGGGGCTGCCCTCCATCTCTTTGGCACCGGGCATCCGATGACCTTCGCGTTCGCGGCGCTTTTCGGCGTCGACCTGTTCGACTCGTCGGCGTACCACAAGTTCGCTCGCCGGGGGAGCCTCCTGTTCCCTGACGGGACGGTATCGCTCGACGAGCTTCGGGACCCGATCTGCCACTGCTGGCTGTGCGCGGAGAAGCCGCTCAGCGAGGTCGCGGGCCTCGCCGGTCCGGAACGCGAGCGACGGATCGCCTTCCACAACCTGGTCATGTCGGTCGAGGAGGTGGGTCGAGTTCGTCGGGCCATCCGGGACGGCACACTCTGGGAGCTCGCCGAACGCCGTTCGACCGCCCACCCCGCGCTGCGGGCCGGCCTGGTCGAAGCGCTGCGGCACACGGACGTCTTCCGAAGCACCGAGCCCGAGAGCCGACGGACGTTCCGGGAAGTGGTGACCGAGAGCCGACTTCGGCCCGCGGTGGTCCGATTCCGCGAGCGCGTCGCCGCCTACGTGGCCGGTCGGCCCTCCGCTCACGTCGCGCCTCGGGTCGGTCTGAGGCCGGAGTACCTCGAACACCTTCCGCTCACCGAGCGGACCGGAGAACCGATCTACTGGGAGACGGAGACTCCGATCGGTCGCGTGCCCCTCGAGCTCCTCGACCTCTACCCGGTCGGACCGTACCTCGGAGCGGACGAGTTCCTCAACCGCCCGCGCCACCTCGCCCCGTCCCGATTGCGCGCGATGGTCGAGGCCTCCTGGGGGGACCGCGTCGACCTCGACCGGTCCTGGAGCGACGCGTGGACGAGGTTCCAGGTTGATGCGCTCCTGCGGTGGCAGTACGGCGCCCCGGTGGCCGAGCGACTTCGGTCGGGGCTCGAGGGGGAGCGGTCCCGCCGGTCCGGTCGACTCCGAGCGATCCGAAGCTCCACGGGGATCGACTTCCACGTCGGAACGGACGGCGTCCCCCGGCCGTCGTTCCGCGGCGCGATGCGCCTGCATCGCATCCTCCCCGCCGGACGGCACCGGGTCGTGGCCGCCGAGGACGCCGTCCCGTTTGTCCGGTCCGGTCGCAGCCTGTTCTCCCGGTTCGTGGCCGCGTCGGACCCAGCGCTCTCCCCCGGCTCCACCGCCCTCCTGGTCGACCCGAACGATGAGCTCCTCGCGGTGGGTAGGCTCCTGCTCGCACCCCACGAGATGAGGGCCCTGCATCGGGGAGTGGCGGTTCGAGTAACGGCCCACGCCGCCCGACCGGAGGACGGGGAAGAGCCCGAGCAAGAGGGCGAGGTCGCCGGAGCGGCGGAGGAGCGGGGAGGGCGGTGACCTTTATTCGGCCGTGCGGTTCGTGCTGCCGTCCTCCGAGTACGCACGGTCCATGACGAAGACGTTCCTCTTGCTGCAGCTCGACAGTGAGGGAGCCCCCTATTCCGAGGTCGCCACGCTCCTCGAGGACCTCGGGTTCCGAGCCGAGACCGAAGGCTACGATTTCGTCTACGACTGGGGACGTCCGGCGAGCGTGGCGGAGTCGCTCAGCGTCGCGGACCGTATCCAGGAGTCGTTGCGGGGCAAGCGCGTCAACTTCCGGATCGAGTCGAGCGAGGAATAGGCCCCGCCCCTCCGTTATTAACTCGCTCGCCACGACCCGAACGCCCATGGTCGTCCTCGGGATCGAATCAACCGCTCACACGGCCTCCGTGGGCCTCGTCGACGAGTCGGCGAAGGTGCTCGGCCTCGCCTCCGACATGTACCGCCCCTCGAAGGGAGGGATCCATCCCCGTGAAGCGGCCAACCATCACGTTGACCTCCTTCCCGAGCTCGTGCGTCGTGCGCTCGACGCGGCGCACGTCCGACCGAGCGAGGTCGAGGCGGTCGCCTTCGCCCAGGGCCCTGGCCTCGGTCCGTGTCTCCGCGCCGGTGCGACGGTGGCGAGGATGCTCGCGCTCGCCTGGGACCGCCCGCTCGTTCCCGTGAACCATTGCGTCGCGCATGTCGAGATCGCGCGGGTGCTGAGCGGGCTCGATGACCCGTTGCTCCTCTATGCGAGCGGTGGAAACACCCAGGTCATCGCCTACGCAAGGGGACGCTACCGTGTCCTTGGAGAGACGCTCGATATCGGGATCGGTAACTTTCTCGACAAGCTATGGATCGAGCTCGGGGGGACGTTCCCGGGGGGGCCGGCGCTGGAGAAGGAGGCGCTCGAAGGCCGCGAGCTCCTGCCGTTGCCCTACTCCGTCCACGGTATGGACGTCGCCTTCTCGGGGATCCTCACCGCCACCCTCGCGCTCCGTGCGAAGGGCGTCGCGCGGCCCGACCTCGCCTACTCGGTCGAGGTGACCGCCTACTCGATGCTGACGGAGATCACCGAACGCGCGCTCGCCCACCGGCGTCGGGATGCCGTGGTGCTCGGAGGTGGGGTGGCGTGCAACGAACGCCTCCGGTCGATGGTCCGGACGATGGTCGAGGGACGTGGGGGGACGATGTTCGCCCCACCCCGGTCGCTCTGCGTCGACAACGGTGCGATGATCGCCTGGACGGGCCATCTCGCGCACCGGGCTGGCGTCTCCGTTCCCGTAGAGGACTCGGCCGTTCAGCCGAGGCAGCGGACCGACCTTGTGGCGACCCCGTGGAGGGGAAGCTAGTTCACTCGCCGCACTTTCTCGAAGGGAAGGACTTACACGCATCCCTAGGGAGCCACCCGGGCCCATGAGCTTCTACGCGATCGTGCGGGGCCCCCTCGGAGTCGGGAAGTCCACCCTCGCCGGCGCGCTGGCGGATCGGCTGGGGGGCCAGGTGATCTCGATCGACTCGATCCTCGAATCCGAGGAGTGGGACGGTGGGTCGGAAGGCCTCTTTCTCCGGGCGAACCGTGTCGCGTCAGCTCGAGCCGAGGCGCTCCTCGTCCGGGAGGTGCCGGTGGTGTTCGACGGCAACTTCTACTGGCAGAGCGCGATCGACGACCTGCTCGCTCGCCTCCCGTACCCGAACGTGATCTTCGCACTGCGGGCGCCCCTCGAGATCTGCCTCGCCCGCGACCGGCTCCGCCCGCATTCGTACGGGGAGGAGGCCACGCGGGCCGTTTTCGAGAAGGTCGCCCGGGTCGACCGCGGCATCCCCATCGACGCGACGCAAGCGGTCTTTCGGATCCTGGAGGAGATGCGATCGCACCTTCCACCACCCCCGAGAGGGCGGGACGCCGACCCTCGGACCTGAGGACGCGGTCCCGTTCCCGGGGCGTCGGCCCATGAAGGCCCGGGGAGTACCGGCGCGGCGCCGGACCGCTCCGGGCGCACCGGGGTTATGAGGCGATGCCCTCTGCGACGCGCGTGGAATCGATCGACGTCCTAGTGGTCGGTGCCGGCCCAGCCGGGTCGCACGCGGCCTACCACCTCGCGAAGGCGGGCCATCGGGTGGTCGTGATCGAGGAACACCCGAAGGTCGGCGAGCCGGTCCAGTGCGCGGGCCTCGTCTCCCGTCGCGTGCTCGAACTCGCGGGCTCGGAGTCGTTCGTCCGCACCTCGGTCCGGGGGGCGGCGGTCTTCGGACCCGCGCTCGGTTCGGTCTCGTTCCGTGCCGACGAGCCCCGGGCGTATGTGATCGACCGGCGGGGGCTGGACGTCTACCTCGCCGACCGCGCGGCCCGGGCGGGCGCGGAGTACCGGACCGGGACCCGCTTCGACCATCTCCTCCCGAGCGCGCCGCCGGATCGCGTCGGGGTGCGTCTCTCGCAGAGCGACGGTACGGTGGCCGACCTTGCCGTCCGTCTCATCCTCGGCGCCGACGGGGTTTCGAGCGCCGTCGCCCGCGCCTTCCGGCTGCGCCGACCGGTCGAGATCCTGCCCGCGTTCGAGGCGGAGTTCCCGAAGAGTCCGGGGGATCCGGACGTCGTGGAGGTCTATCTCGGTCGCCGGATCAGTCCGGGCCTGTTCGGCTGGTGGATCCCGGACGGCGCGGGGGGCGCGCGCATCGGCGTCGCCGCGGACGCGGACGGGATACCGGCCCGGACCTACTACGAGCGCCTTCTCGAGCACCTCGCCCGGCGGTTCGGCGCGCCGCTCGGCTCCGCGACCGCCTACCTCGCCTCCGGGATCCCGATCGGAACGCTGCCCAAGACCCACGCCCCCCGCGTCCTGTTGATCGGTGACGCGGCGGCCCAGGTGAAGCCGCTCTCCGGCGGTGGGATCTTCACCGGCATGCGCTGCGCCGCGATCGCCGCCCGTGTCGCGGACGCCGCCCTCCAACGGAACGACCTCGGCGACGCCGCGCTCGGCGAGTACGACCGGGCCTGGCGAGCCGAGCTCGGGGACGAGTTCCAGCGGGCGCTCTATCTGCGACGCATCTTCACCCGGCTGTCCGACCCCGACCTCGACCGGGTCATCGAGGCATTGAAGGACGCGGGGTCGCGCGCGACGATCGTGGCGTTCGGCGACATCGACTTTCCGACGCACGTCGTGCGCGAGCTGCTTCGGTCCTCCCCGTCACTGGTACGGCTCCTGCCGAAAGCGCTGGGGGCGTGGATGGGGAGCTCGGCCTATCGAGCCCCGGACCTCGAGCCCGGTCCCCTTCGGAAGTAGACCCACGCGCCGGCCCCGACGAGGGCGAATCCCGCGACGAGGATCGCCGCGAGCGCCCAATCGAACCCGGAGCCTTGGATGTAGATCGCGGTCTCAGGGGTCACCCCCGAGACGCCGAGCACCGAGAGGTTCAGGGTGACGCTGCCGTTCGGCAGCTCGGTCGCGGCCAGCCAGGTCAAGGTAGAGAACCACCCTCGGGACTCGAGCCGGTAGCTGGTCCCGTTCGTCGCAAGGGCGAACGCGACCGCGGTTCGGACGGCGAACGCGCCGCTCGGTGTCGACGTCGAGCTCCTCAGTCCGATCGACCCTGCGACCGTGGCCCCGGAAGCGATCGGGCCGAGCGAGACGTTCTCCGTCTCCCCCGAGCTCGTCGCGGTGGTGAGCAGCGGCGCCCCGGCCACCGGAAGGAGGGAGGAGGCGTTCCCCGGGAACTGATTGAACGCGTACACGGCGAAGGTCACGACCACCCCGGCGAGGCCGCTCGATAGGGGGTCGGAGACCGTGAACGTCACCGTTCCTGACGCCCCCGGTGTGAGCGCGGGGGCGGAGAGATTCCCGAGGAAGTCCCGGTCGAGGGCGATCGGGAGGGGAGGGTAGGCGCTCGCCGCGGCCGTCGGCGCGAATCCGAGACCGAGCAGGAGCAACGCGCCGAGCAGGACCGCGGCGGCCCTGCGGTCGGGGCCTCCCCGACGAAAGCGGACGGACCTAGGCACCGACGTCCTCCGGGAACCGTCCGCTCTCGGCGAGCTGGACGAGCCGCCGGATCCGTTCGAGGGTCTCCTCCCGGCCGCGCCGACCCCCAATCCCGAGGAGGCCGGGGAGGCCTCTCGCCGAAGCGGGAGCGAGCCGGAGCGCCTTGTAGAGCGCGCGGGCGAGGACGCGAGGCCGGCCGGTGAGCTCGACCGAGTGGAGGTCCGCGCGGAACTCCTCGCGCCGGGACAATGCGTTCGCGAGGAGGGCGAGGATAGGGTCCCAACGCATCATCCGCGAGAGGGTCCGGAAGAACGTGAGGTAGCGGCCGTCCAGGTCCTGGACATGGCCGAGCTCGTGGCCGAGGACGGCCTCCCACTCCAGCGGCGTGAGCTCGGCGAGAAGTCCCTCGGAGACCAACACCACGTCCCGACGGCGAAAGAGCCGGTGGTCGCCCCGTTCGAACAAGGAGAAGGTGAACGCTTCCACGCGGTCCGAATCGAAGACCCAGAGGTCGGGAGTCGACCCCCACACCGCTACCCCGGCCGGCCAGGCGAGCGCCCGCGGCCGCAGGAGGAGGAGAAAGCCGCGGCCGACCGCTTGGCTGAGCAGGAAGGCGAGGAGGAAGACCAGGAAGGCGCCGGCCGCTCCGATGAGCCACACCGTGAGGAACTGCTCGTCGAAGATCGTCAGGGGCGCGGCGACCAGGCGGAGCACCGCGTTCCATCCCCCGTTCGCGAGCACCCAGGCGAGGACGGTCGTGGCGAGGAGCGCCCAGACCCCGAGGAAGACGGCCGCCAGGCGGAACACGACCCGCGATTCGGACCGCCGGTAAGTGGCCAGGAGGGCCGTTCCCAGACCGATCCAGACGAGGATCGGGAGGTACGTCAGGCCGAGAATGCCCACGCTCATGAGCGTGACGAGCGAGCTCAGTCGAGACCGAGCCGCCGCCGGAGCGCCCGCTCCTGAGACGGGTCGAGTTTCGCGATCTCCTCGTTCAGATGAACGACCCCTGCCGGACCGAATGTGGCCACGACGCCCCGCAGGAGGTTCACGAGGTATTTCTGCTCGACGTCTCCCGGCCGGTAGACGTACCGCTCGCCGCCGCGGCAGGTCTCTCGGCGCCGCCGGACGAGGCCTTTTTCGTGCAGGCGTGAGAGGATCGTCGCGACGGTCGTGTACGCGACACGGACCCCCTGCCGTTCGAGCTGGCGCCGGACGTCGCGGGCGGGGCCTTCCTTCAGCTCACGGAGGGCGGCGAGGACCTCCGTCTCCAGTGACCCCAGCATCCCGCGCTCGGGCGAACGAGCGAAGGGGGCGCCTTAATAGATAGGTCCCACGCGAACGAACCAGTTCGAACCGGACGTACCTTCCGGCCTTTCACGGCGTCGCTTGTCGACCCCTTCCTGGGCGAGGTCCCGACGACCGTTCCCCCCGAGAAGAGTTAATGCGCGGGTTCGGTTCGCTCGGAACATGCCTCCCGGCCGTCCGATCGCCGAGAACGTTCTCGAGCTCGTGGGCCGGACCCCCCTCATCCCGCTCCATCGGGTCGTCCAGGGGCTCCCGTACCGGGTCCTCGCGAAGCTCGAGTTCCTCAATCCGGGCGGGTCGGTCAAGGACCGCATCGGCGCCAGCATGGTCGCGGAGGCCGAACGGAACGGCCAGTTGAAGCCGGGGGGGACGATCGTGGAGGCGACGAGCGGCAACACGGGGGTCGGCCTTGCGCTCGTGGCCGCGGTACGCGGGTACCGGATCGTCTTTGTGATCCCTGACAAGATGAGCTCGGAGAAGATCCGACTCCTCCGGGCGTACGGAGCTCGCGTCGTCGTGACGCCGTCCGGTGTGCCGCCCGAGCACCCGATGAGCCATTACTCCGACGCGAAGCGGCTCGCCCAGGAGATCCCCGACGCCTACTACCCCAACCAGTCCGAGAACCAGGGTAACCCCGACGCGCACTACCGGACCACGGGGCCCGAGATCGACGAGGACGTCGGCGCGGCGCTCGGGGCGGTGGTCGGCACGGTGGGGACGGGCGGAACGATGAGCGGGGTCGGTCGCTACTTCAAAGAGCACCGTTCGAGCGTGCGGATCGTCGCGGTCGATCCCCAAGGCTCGGTCCTCGGTCCGTACTTTCGTACGCGGTCCGTGCCGCCGGCCGTACCGTACCTGGTCGAGGGGATCGGGGAGGACATGATCCCGAGGTCGATCCACTTCCAGTACATGGATGAGTTCGTGGACGTGAACGACCGCGAGTCGTTCCTGATGGCCCGCCGCCTCGCGCGCGAGGAGGGGTTGTTCGTCGGGGGCTCGGCGGGGTCTGCGGTCGCCGGCGCGGTCCGCTGGCTCTCGGGCCGGCCGATTCCCGAGGGGGCGACGGTCGTCGTGATCCTCCCCGACTCCGGCGACCGCTACCTCTCGAAGTTCTACTCCGACGACTGGATGCGGGAGAAAGGGTTCCTCGACGTCGGAGCGACCGCCCGAGCGCTTCTCGATCGCAAGGGACCGACGCCGGCGCTCGTCTCGGTCGAGCCGACAACGGTCGTTCGGGAAGCCCTCTCGCTCCTTCGGCACCACGAGATCTCCCAGATGCCGGTCCTGGCGGGCGCGCGGAACGCGGGGAGCCTTCAGGAGGAGGAGGTCTTACGACGCTGCCTCGCCGACGAGACGGTCTTCGAGCGGTCGGTCTCGACCGTGCTCTCCGCCCCGTTCAGCGAGATCCCGGCCGACGCGTCGGTCGGCGAGGTGCTCCACCGGCTCAAGGAGGATAGCGCGCTGCTGGTCCGAGACCCGGCGACCGGCGCGGCCGTCGGGGTGCTGACCCGCCACGACCTGCTCGGGTTCCTCTCGGAGGAGGAGAGCGGCCATGCGCTTTGATACTCGCCTTATCCACGACGCCCAGCCGCCGGACCCCCTCACCGGCGCCGTGAACCCCCCGGTCTACCTGTCGAGTACGTTCCGGCAAAAGGCCCCGAACGTCCACTCCGGGTACGTTTACAGCCGCAGCGGCAATCCGACGCGGGCGGTCC
>DAHVAA010000045.1 GCA_027314845.1 Thermoplasmata archaeon
GGCCGCGAGGACCCCGGACCCGGCGAGTACCGGGTCATCGCGGCGGTCGGCGAAGAGACCGACAGCCGGGGGGCCCGGCACCTTCTGAAGGGTCCGCGCCCCGACTATCTCCTGGTGGGGGAGCCGAGCGGCTGGGACGGAGTGACCATCGGTTACCGCGGCGAGTTGCAGCTCGCGGCCACCTTCGAGGCCGCCCGCTCTCACTACTCCTCTCCGCGACCGACCGCCTCGGACCTCGCGTTCGAGTGGGTCGGCGCGGTCCAGCGGTTCGCGGCCCTAGACCGCGGGGATTCTCCGTTCCGGTCCCTGACGGCGAAGGTCGTCGGGCTCGAAAGTCACCGCGTGGGCGGGACGGAGTTCGCCCGCGTGACCCTGGACGTTCGGATCCCGCCCGGTCGCTCGACCCGCGAGGTACTGCGCGGACTCCCCCGCGAGCCCGGCCGTCCCTCGTTCGCCGTGCTCATCCACGTCGAACCGGTCGAGGTCGCGCGGACGAACCCGGTCGCGGAGAGCCTCGTGGGCGGGATCCGCTCGCTCGGGGCCCGGCCGATGCTCTGGAGGAAAGGCGGGACCTCCGACCTCAATCTCGTCGCGCCGGCCTGGCGCACGCCCGCGGCGGCCTACGGCCCCGGCAATGCCCATCTCGACCATACGGACCGCGAGGTCCTCTCGTTGGGGGAGCTCCGGCGAGCGGTCTTGGTGCTCTCGCGGGCGATCGCCCGGCTCCGGGCGGCGCCGATCACTCCTCGATGATCGGCCGCTTGTGCTTGAGGAAGTCGCCGTGCTGGAGCTCGCGCATCGCCTCGACCAGCTCCTCGCGCCGGTTCATGACGATCGGACCATACCATGCAACCGGCTCGTGGAGCGGCCGACCCGAGACGAGGAGGAACCGGGCCCCCCGCTCGCTCGCGCGCATCCGCACCTCGTCCCCCGAGCCAAAGAGGACGGTCTCGCCAGGGCCGACCGGGTCCGCATCGGTCCCCGCGAAGGTCCCCCGCCCGTCGATCGAGTGCGCGAACACGGTGAAACCGGGATGGGTCGGGAGGTCGAACGACCCGCCGGGAGGGACCGTGACGTCCAGGTAGGTCGGGTCGACCGGGATCCCGCGTACCGGCCCCTCGACCTTCTCGAAAGTTCCGGCAACGACCTTGACCCGGTCGCCCGCGTCGGTCGTGACCTCGGGGATCTCCCCGGCGGTGAGCCCCCGGTAGGCCGGTACGCTCATCTTCTCCTTGGCCGGCAGGTTGACCCACAGCTGGAAGCCAGACATCTCGCCGTCCGTCCGCTGGGGCATCTCTTGGTGGATGATGCCGCTCCCCGAGTTCATCCACTGGACGTCCCCCTCTCCGATCACTCCGGAGTTGCCGAGCGTGTCCCCATGCGCGACCTTCCCGCCGAGCACGTAGGTCACAGTCTCGATCCCGCGGTGCGGGTGCCACGGGAAGCCCGCGAGGTAGTCTTCGGGATTGGTCGAACCGAAACGGTCGAGGAGGAGGAACGGGTCGAACAGCGGTACCTCGTTGTTCGAGAACGACCGGCGAAGTCGGACACCGGCGCCCTCGAGGGTCGGGACGCCGGGGAATCGGTGGACGATGGAGCGAACGGGGTCGGTCATGGTCGTAACCTTGGGTTATCCAATAGAGATTAGTAACTTAAAGACAACGGGAGGTCCGGGTAACTGCCCCTTCCTCGGGCGCGCTCACCGCGCCCAGCGGCGGCGCAGCCAGGCAACCGCCCGCTCGGGCCCGGAGGCCGCGAGCACCTGCTCTCGTTCCTGGTCGAGCCGGGCCCACTCGATACGGGCCTCGAACGGCGCCTCGCGCGTGAGGAATCCGATCACTTGGGACGGGTCTCTCGGGTCGACGACCGGGATCGCCCGTCCGTCGGTCTCGTGCCATCGGTCGACCGCGACCCGCAACGGCTCATCGGGGTACGAGACGAGGCGGGCCGGCGGTGCGAGCCGTTCGGCCGGGGTCGCGGGGTCCCCAACGAGCTCGAGGAAGCGCTTGAGGTCGGTGCGAGAGAGAAAACCCCCCCGTATCGGCCGTCGAGCTCATTCCCGGCCACGCTCGTCGACCGCATCTCTACGGGACCGACGATGAGTTCCGTCCCGAAGTCGCGGACCAGGGTGCGCAGGACGCCCCCACCGAAGGCTCGCGTCCGACCCGTCGAGCGCGATGAGAGCGCGGCGGAACCGGCCCCTATCCGAACCGCTCTCGCCCCGCTAGTCCGCCGGGACACTTGCATCCAGCCGACCGGCCAAGAACCGAAGGAGGTCCCAGAGAACATCAAGCCGTCGAGGGAGCTCTCGCCGGCACGGCTGCTCTGCGCCGGTTCAAGGAAGATGGACCCCCGGAAGGGCGAATACCCGTACGAGCGCGAAGGCGCACGCGGCCCCCGACAGTGGCCCCAACAGCCAGCCGATCAGGATCTCACGGACGGTCCGCCACGAGACGCGAGACTCTCCTCGCGCCATCCCCGCTCCCACCATCGCGCCGACCAGCGCCTGGTTCAGCGACGTGAAGTAGCCGAAGCTGACGAAGACCAGCACGACCGACGCTTGGCCCAACTGGGCCGCGGTCGCCGTGCGCACGTCCAGCCGGACGATGTCGAAGGCGACGCGGCGGAGCAGGGGCCGTCCCCACGTCAGGACTCCGGCGGCCAGCCCGACTCCACCGACCGCTCCGGCCGCGACCAAACCGAGGAGTCCGGTCATGACGAGGCCACCGGAGGCGTTCGCGACGTCGTTGGCCCCCATGGCGAACGACGCCACCGCTCCGACCCCGACGAGCCCCGCCGCCGCCAGCTTCGGCAGCGTCGGCACGGAAGCGGGAGAAGTCGGGGCGGGCCGGGGGAGAAGGCGCGTCGCGAGGTACCCGACGCTCAGGGCGGCGAAGGGAGCGATCGCCCAGAGGATGCCCAGCATCTCGATCGTCGACCACTCGACCGAGATCCCGCTCGCGAGGCCCGCGCCCACCGCGGAAAAGACGAGGATCTGGATGGTTGAGGTCGGGATCCGAAACGTGTTGAAGAGGGTCGTCAACCCGAACGCCGCCGTAACCACTTCGAGGACGAGTCCGACCGACGGCGAGCCGATCGGAAGGATCCCGTGCGCGACGGTCGCTTCCACCCCACCGCTCGCGAACGCGGCGCCGATGAAGGTGAGCGGAGCCATCACGAGAAGCGCGGTGCGGGCCCGGATCGCTCCGACCGCGTGAGGCATCCCCATACACGCGCCCGTGTAGTGGGCCCCCATGCTGAAGGCGAAGCCCAGCGACGCGGCGAGCAGCAGCGCGCTCGTCAGGAGCAACTCGTCCACCGACCCTGGCTCCGCGCACGACTCGGACGCGACTGCCGGGCATGCGGGGGCGCCACGGGGTACGGAGGCGACCACGGTCCCTTAACCGCATACCGCGGGTGGCACCTCAGGGGTGCAACGTAACCGGTCGGGCCGCCCGGGATGGGGGTCAGAACTCTACCCACACCCCTTCTCCCGTGGTGACCGCTCGCTCGTACACGAAGCGGGCTGCGAGAAGGTCCTCCACGGCGAGGCCCAGGGACTTGAACAACGTCACGTCCCGATGGGACGTGCGGCCGGTGACCTTTCCTTCGAGGAGCTCCCCGAGGTCTCCCAGCACGTGCCCCTGATCGATCGCCCCTTCGGCGCACGGCACCCTCAAGTCGTCGGCCTCGGCCCATGCGGACTCACGTCGGTCGACGAACGACCGGCATCGCACGACGGCCTCGCTCGAAAGCTCGCGGAAGCCCGGTGCCGAAGCGCCGACCGCGTTCACGTGCGCGCCCTCCGTCAACCACGGACCCTCGACCAGTGGCTCGCGGCTTCCCGTGACCGTGCAGAGAACGTCAGCGCCGCGGACGGCAGCTTCCCGTTCGGTCACGACCTCGGCGATGGGCCCCAGTCGCTCCACGAGCGAGCGCGCGTGGTCCACACGCCGGTCCCAGATCAGTATCCGGTCCACGGGCCGGACGAGGGGGACGGCGTGCGCGTGCGCCTCGGCCTGGGCACCGCTCCCCAGGATCGAAAGCGTCGAGGCGTCCGGGCGCGAGAGCAGGCGGGTGGCGAGCGCGCTGACCGACGCCGTGCGGATCTCCGTGATCGCGGTCGCGTCGATGACGGCACGAACGGAGCCGTCTTCCGGGTCGAAGAGGGCCACCAGACCTTGGTGGCCGGGCCGACCCCGTTCGCGATTGCCGGGAACGACGGTCAGCACCTTAGCGCCGAGCGTGTCGGGGTCGCCGGTCCAACCGGGCATCGTCGCGAGGAGGACCGTGCCCCCGGGGACCGACATCACGCCGCGGAGCGGCTGTCCCGCCCGACCACCATGCAGATTGCGGAACACCCGCTCCATCTGCTCCAGACATTCGGAATAGCCGAGCAGGTTTCGAACTCTCGGGCCGTCCAGAACGAGCGCCGCCATGTTCGGGTCGGAACCGGGAGAGCTAGCGACCCTCTAACGGTCTGCGGAGACGCGCACCCGGTGGGTCGGGGCGGCCTCTTGGTTCGTACTCACGGGATTAAACCTGCCTCGGAGTCGTTCCACCCTTCCTTCATGACGCCCCGAGATGCGAGTCGTTCCGCCGCCGTCGCGGGCGGCCTTCGCCCTCGAACCCTTGGCCAGGGAGCTCGGGAGCCTTTCCCCTCGGACCGGCCCGCCCTGGTCGGCTTCGAATGCTCGCTCGCGACCTCCTCACTGGAAGCGCTCGAAGCCCTCGACCGGTCCCATCCTCCCGTCGAGATCGCCCGGCTTTTCGACCGGACAAAGGCCCTCGAGGAAGTGGCGGTCCTGCGGACCTGCCACCGTTTCGAGCTCTACTGCTGGACCTCCTCCCCGGAGGTACTCCAATCGGTGATCGACCGGGAGTTCGGGGGCGGAGGCGCTTGGCGGGCTCATCACCACGAGGCCGCCGTTCGACACCTGTTTCGAGTCGCCGCCGGCCTGGAATCGACCGCCGTGGGGGAACGGGAGGTGCGAGACCAGGTTCGGTCCGCGGCGTCCCGTGTACAGAGCCGATCCCCCCGGCCCGTTCTCCGCCCGCTGATCCTGGAGGCGGTCCTGGCGGCCGACGAGATCCTGCCGCGGGTGCCGAGGAGCCGATCGATCGCCGCGCTGGCCTCCTCCACGGTACTCGAGGAGAGCCCGCTGCCCTTCCCCCGGGTCTTGGTCGTTGGGAGCGGAGTGGTCGGGCGGGGCGTGGCCGAGCTCCTGGCGCCGTACGGCCGGGTGACGATCGTTTACCGGAACCGTCCCCCGGAAGCGGAGTTCCTCCGTTCGACCGATGCTCGGGCGGTCCCTTGGGACAGCCTCACCCAGGAGCTTGCGCTCGCCGACGCGGTCGTGACGGCAGTGAAGACCCGCGGCCGCATCATCGGGCCGAACGATGTCGGAGCTCGATCGCGCCCGCTCGCCATCGTGGACCTCGGGCTGCCGCGTAACGTGGACCCCTCGCTGCACGGGCATCCTGCGCTGCGTCTGGTCGACCTCGAGGGGCTGCGGCGGCGCGCCAGCGCTAGTGCACCGCCCGCCGTCGAAGCGCGCGTGGCTGAGCGAGCCAGCTCGGCCGCGGAGAAGGTCGCCCGGGAGAGCTTCGAAGCATGGGTCGATGCCTTCCGACGCCGCTCGGAAGAGGCGCGGCGTTCTCTCGTCGAGGATACCCGACCGCTTCTGGCCTCGCTCTCCGCGGAGGAGTGGGCCGAGGTGGAGCGCTTGACTCGTCGACTCGCGACGCGCCTGCTGGAGGGCCCGACCGCCGGCCTCCGCGCGATCCCGCCCGGAACCGAGGGGGACGAGCGTCGTCGGTGGGCGCTCGCCCTCCTCGGCACCCGCCCGCCGGGATCGTGACCGAGACGCTGCGCATCGGGACGCGAGGAAGCCCGCTGGCGCTCGCCCAAACCTCGCTCGTGCAAACAGCGCTCGCACGTCGGATGCGCGGGGTCGCCTTCTCCGTCGTGCCGATCGTCACTCAGGGGGATCAAGACCAGCGCCGCTCGACCGATCTTGACTTCACGGCCGCGATCGACCGGGCCCTCGAACAAGAGGAGGTCGACCTCGCGGTCCACAGCACGAAGGACCTTCCGGCGCGGGCGGATCCAGGGGTGCGTCTCGCCGCCTTCCTCCCCCGGGCCGACCCTCGGGACTGCCTCGTGCTTCACGGCGCGCCGGATCTCGCCGGGCTCCCTCCGGGGGCCCGCATCGGCTCGAGCAGCCCCCGCCGCAGAGCCCAGCTGCTTCGAGCGCGCCCGGACCTCGACGTCGTCGAGCTCCGCGGTAACGTCGATACGCGCCTCGCTCGCTTGAAGTCCGGAGCGCTCGACGGCATGATGCTCGCGCGGGCGGGCCTCTTGCGGCTACACCGCGAGGGCGAGGAGACCACGGTCCTCGATCCGCGGAGGTTCCTTCCCGCGCCCGGTCAGGGAGCGATCGTGGTCGCGACCCGTACCGGCGACCGGGAACTGGCGCGACGCGTCGGCGCGATCGACGACGCGCGGACCCACCGAGCGGTCGTCGCGGAGCGGAGCTTCGTGGAGGCCGTCGGAGGCGATTGCACCACTCCCCTCGGGGCGCTCGCGAGATGGCGAGCCGGACGGTTGACCCTGCGTGCGGAGGTGCTCTCCACGGACGGTCGCCGCACCGTGGCGGGCACCGCGGATGGCCCCGAGGACGCGGCCCGCGCTCTCGGGAGCCGCCTCGGGCGAGCGATCCTCCGTGCGGGCGGTTCCGAGCTCCTCCGGGGTCGCGGCAACTCGGCCAGCCCGCTGAGGGGGCGCACGGGGTGACGCGCTGGGTCCTGCTTGCCGGAGGGCCCGAAACGCTCTTGGGCGCCGAGCGGGCTCTCGCGCGGAGCGGGATCCGGGTCGACCGGGTTCTGGCGTTTCGGTATGAACCAGTCGATCACGGCCGGCTGCGGAGAGCGATGGCCCGGTTCGGTCGATACGACCTGCTTCTCTTCACGAGCAAGGAGGCTGTGCGCGTGATGGGCGACGCCGGCCTCTTGCCCCCTCGCGCCGGTCCAAGGACCGCCCCCAAGGTCGTGGCCGGGGGACCCGGGACTTCGCGCGCGCTTCGCGCCACCGGCGTTCGTGCCGGTTGGAGACCGGACGAGGGAACCGGTCGCGCGGCCGCCGATCGGATCCGCGCATCGCCGCCCCGACGAATCGTGTACGCGCGGTCCGACCGGGCCGGTCCATCGCTCGCGCGGACCCTCCAGCGCCGCGGTCACGCGGTCCTCGACCTGGTGGCCTAGCGAGTGCGCGCTCCCGCGCGCGCGGCCTCATCGCTCGGCGCTCGCCTGCGCCGGGCCGAGCAGGTGCTCGTAACAAGCCCCTCCGCCCTCTCCTTCCTCCGCCGAAGCCTCTCCCCGGCCGCCTTCGCCGAATTCCGACAGCGTGGCGTGCTCGTGGTGCTGGGGACGACGAGTCTCCGCGCCGCCCGGGGGCACGGATTCCGACGGGTACGAGCGGTCCCGGACGTCGCCGAACGGTCGGTAGTCCGCTTCCTCGTTTCGGGGGTGCACCATGCCCGATGAGGGCCCCCGCTCTCCCGCGCGGCTCCGCCGACTACGTCGGAGCTCAGCGCTCCGGGAATGGGTGGCCGAGTCTCGACTGACCCCCCGACAGCTCGTCTACCCGGTCTTTGTACGGCCCGGCCGAGGGCCACCGGACCCGGTCCCTTCCCTGCCCGGCGTTGAGCGCCGCTCGGTCGAGGATGCGGTGCGCCTCGCGACGGCCGCGATCGACGACGGGATCGGCGCGGTTCTCTTCTTTGGCCTCCCGCGGCACAAGGACGCGGTCGGAAGCGAGGCCTACGCATCGGAGGCGGCCGTGCCTCGGGCCGTGCGCGCGACCAAGGACGCCCGCCCGGATTCGATCGTCGCGACGGATGTCTGCCTCTGTGCGTACACGTCCCACGGCCACTGCGGAGTGCTGCGCGCCGGGGCGGTCGACAATGACGCGACGCTTCCCCGGCTCACGCGGATGGCGCTGGCCCACGCGCGGGCCGGCGCCGACGTGGTCGCCCCGAGCGCGATGATGGACCATCAGGTCGCGGCCTTGCGGTCCGGCCTGGACGCCGAGGGGTTTTCCCAGACGGCGATTCTCGCTTACGCCGCGAAGTACGCGTCGGCGTACTACGGGCCGTTCCGCGACGCGGCGGACTCGGCGCCGGCGACGGGGGACCGGCGGGGGTACCAAATGGACCCCCGGAACGCCCGGGAGGCGCTGCGAGAAATCGCGCTCGACCTGGAGGAGGGGGCGGATATCGCCATGGTGAAACCCGCCCTACCTTCGCTCGACGTCCTCGCCCGGGCGCGTGCGCGGTTCGACGCCCCGCTCGCCGCGTACCAGGTGAGCGCAGAGTACGCCATGATCAAGGCGGCCGCCGCGCGAGGGTGGGTAGACGAGCGGGCCGTGGTCCGGGAGACGCTGGGAGCGATCCACCGGGCAGGGGCCGACCTCATCGTGACGTACTACGCCCGCGCGCTCGTGGCTTGGGAGAGGGGGGAACCGTGAGCGACGCGCCGGCGCCGTCGTCGGAGGGCGGCGCGGAGCCGCGGGATTTTGTGAACTACACCCTGCTCCACCTCCGGCCGGAGTGGCGCCGCCTTCCCGCCCGCGAGCGCGCGGCCGGGGTCGACGCGCTCATCCGGACGCTCGAGCATCCGCCGGACGACGTGCTTTTCCGCACGTACTCTCTCGTGGGAACAAAGGCCCGGGCGGAGATGATGCTCTGGTTGATCTCGCCGCGGCTCGAGAGCGTGCAGGAGTTCCACGCCCGGCTGTTCGGAACGCCGATGGGGGGCTATCTCGACACGGAGTACTCCTACCTCGGGATGGCCCGACGGTCGGAATATCTCGGCGGTCACGCGCACGGGGGGCAGGAGGGAAGCTCGCTCCGCCGTCGGCCTCACGATCTTCCGTACCTCGTCATCTATCCGTTCGTGAAGAAGCGGGAGTGGTACGGGCTTCCCTACGAGGAGCGCCGCCGGATCATGGGGGAACACTTCCGCATCGGACACAAGTTTCCGAAGGTCCAGATCCACACGGGCTACTCCTTCGGTCTGGACGATGCGGAGTTCATCCTCGCGTTCGAGGCCGATTCCCTGGCCGACTTCCTCGACCTGGTCGAGGCGCTCCGCTCCTCCGAGGCGAGCCGCTACACGCTGCTCGAGACACCGATCTTCACCGCCTCGGCCGTTCCCCCCCGCCGCATGGTCGAGCTGGCCGAGGGGATGGCGTGACCGGGCCCTCGGCCGGTCCCCGTTCTCGCGCGCTCTTCCGACGGGCCGAGCGGGTGCTCGTAGGGGGCGTCGATTCCCCCGTGCGGTCGTTCCGCGCGGTGGGGGGCTCCCCCGTATTCTTCGCGCGCGGACGGGGCGCCTACCTCTATGATGTCGACCATCCGGAGGTCTTGGCCCGACGGGAAGACGTCGGTATATCCGGCGCGGTGATCCTCTCCGCTCGCGATTGCGCACTTGCTCTAGAGGGAGTCGACCAGGCGCGGTACTACGCCCATGCCGGAG
>DAHVAA010000046.1 GCA_027314845.1 Thermoplasmata archaeon
CTCCGGTGGGCGGCGGCGGGGCGTTGACGGTGCCGATCACCATCACGTACACCAACCACGCCGTACTGACCGAGTACGGGTCGCTTTCCCTCGCCCTGATCGCCTCCAACGGCACGAGCTGTGGCTCCACCTCGTTCTCGTTGAACGTTCCACCGGGCGGGTTCTTCGACCAGACCGAGAACGCGACCCTCGCTCCCGGCTGCTCGGTCTCGGGCGGAACCGCGGTGGCCACCTACGTCGCCGGGGGAGCGACGATCCCGCTGCCGCCGGAGCCGATCCCATGACGACGTCGGTCGATCGCGTGATCGACACCGCTTCCTTCCGGATCCCTTCGCTCACTTACCGGATCCTCGCCGGCGCGGCGCGCCTGGTCGGTCTATTGGTCGTACTGGTGGGCCTGCCGGACGCCGTTCTCGCCTTCCTCGACGGGCAGGGCCTGAACCTTCCGATCCCGATCGCTACGGTCACGGTCGCCGGAGCGTTGATCAGTGCCCTCGCCACCGCGCGTTACATCCTGCGCCCGAGCCGCCTTTACGGCCCGCTTTCGATCGCCACGTCGCTCGTGACGATCGCCTACCTCTTCTGGATCTGGGAGGGAGCTACGTACCTGCTTCGCATACCCCAGGTCTCGGCGACCCTATCGGTCGGCTACGCGGACCTGATCCTGCTGGCCTTGATCGTCCCGACGCTCGGTCTCTTCTCGGCGGTCGTGACGACGGTCGAGGACCTCTCCTCCCCGTCGGAGCGGCTCCCCTTCGATTACCCCGGCTGAGCGGGCGGCGGGACTACGCGCCCGCGACGACGACCTCCACGATCCGGACCGACGTCCGGGGTCGGTCGTTCGAGTCGCGGGGGACCCCCGCGATCTTCTCGACCACGTCCTGGCCCCCCCGGACCCGTCCGAAGACGGCGTGCTTCTGGTCCAGCCACGAGGTCGCGGCCAAGGTGATGAAGAACTGGCTACCGCCGGTGTTCGGCCCCGCGTTCGCCATCGAGAGCACGCCGGGCCCATCATGGCGCAGCGTCGGATCGAACTCGTCACGGATCGTGTAGCCCGGTCCGCCCGTGCCGTCCCCCTTCGGGCAGCCTCCCTGGATCATGAAGCCCGGGATCACTCGGTGGAAGGTGAGACCGGTGTAGAACCCCTTGCGGGCGAGGGTGAGGAAGTTCTCCGCGGTCTTCGGGGCCCGGTCTCGGAAGAGCTCGATACGGATGTCGCCAAGGGTCGTCCGGAACGTCACGGTCGGGTTCGCCATGCCCCGCCGACCGCCTCCGTCCCCAAAAAGCCGGCGCTCTCCTGGGTCCGACCGGTTTATGAGGGAGGAGGGCAACTAGAACCCGACCGCCGGCCCCGGGGGGCCCTTCGTCCGGCATGAACCGCTCCATCACGCTTGTCGGCATCGCGATTATCCTCCTCGGGATCGGCCTCGCCGCCTTTCCGATCATCGTGACCGGCCAGGAGCGGCTCGACTTCGAACAAGAAGCCGGTATCCTCCTCGCCCCGATCGGCCTGCTCGTCGTCCTGATCGGCGGAGTGCAGCAGAATCCGGAGCTCACGACCGTGAAGGGCACGTTCGGGAACCCCGACGAGAAGGCATCGCGTCCTGCGCCCGCCCGTCCCACCGAAGCGGCCCGCCCGCTCGGGTTCAGCCCCCGGGAGCCCGTGCACTGCCGCTACTGTCGAACGGTCATTACCTGGGACCTCGCGTACTGCCCCCGCTGCGCCCGATCTCGGGACTGCCGAGTCTGCGGCCGTCCGCTCGAGATGGCGGACGACCGAACCGACTGCCCGGGCTGCCATCGGGTCGAGGCGTTCTGCCGCTGCCCAAAGCTTGCTCGCGCCACTGTCGGGCCGGCCCCGGCCGGCCGGCCTCGGCGCAGCTAAGGAGGCGACGGCGAACATGGAAGACTTACGGATCCCCCGCGGCCTGGCCTCAGTGAACCCGAACTTCGTCGAAGTCCACTTCGACGGGGCGTGCGAGCCCCCGAAGGGCGGTGGGGTCGCGACGTGGGGATACGTCGCCCGCGGCGCGGGGCTCTACCATGCCGATTGCGGCCTCGCCGTCCGCCCGTACTCTCCGCGCGCCACGAACAACGTGGCGGAGTACGTAGCCGCGATCCGGGCCCTTGAGTGGCTTTCCGCGCAGGGGTTCCGGGGCGAGGTGCTCGTGACGGGCGACAGCCAGCTCGTGGTCCGCCAGATGCGCGGCGAGTACGAGGTCCGGGCTGAGCATCTGAAGGCCTATCGTTCCCACCTCTCCGCGCTCGCACAGGGATTCCAGCACGTCGAGTTCCGCTGGGTGCCGCGAGAGGAGAACCAGGAGGCCGATGCGCTCTCCAAGGAAGCTCTCCGAGAAGCCCACGCCGAGGCGGGGCCCCACCGGCCGGATCGACCGGTGGAGGTCGTCGAAGAGGACGACGGGCCTTCCGAGCAGGGCGATCCGCTGCCCTAGTTCCACCGCACCGTGTAGACGAGGGTACGCCCTTCCATCGCGGCGCGGGCCCGGGCGGAGTCGATGTACGTAGCGAACGCCGCGGCCGCCTCGAGCGAGAGCTTCGGTCGGATTCCGTAGCCGCGTGGGGTGCCTTGCCCGATGATGGTCGGGGGAGGTGGCGGCGGTGTTGGGGCGACGACGACCTCTGGTTTACGCCCGGCGACCCTCACAGCTCCTCGCGCAGGGGAAAGTGCCGGGTCGCGAGCGGTCCGCTGAGACACGGAAGTAGGGCAAGCGAGCACGAGGGGTCTCCGACCTCGACGCCGAGAGGCAGCGCGGCGAGGATCGCCCCCATCCCGGAGACGTCCGACATCGTCCCTCGGGACCTGTCAGACGCATGTCATACATAAAGCCCCAACTTCGACAGGAACAGTGGGGGTCCGCGTCCTTCCACTGAGGGCTCAGCTTGACCGACAATCGGCCGACACGGGCCCCCGGACGGTTTCCCGCCTTCGGGGACGCCCGGCGTGTTAATACCTCGAGGGGGGTCGCGGGGCGTTCCGCATGACCGGTGCACCGGGTTCTTCCGTGAGCGAGTTCCTCGAGGCGGCCGAGTCGCGTCTCCGGGAACTCTCGATCGAGGCACAGCAGGCCGACTGGGTGTACGCGACGTACATCACCCCCGACACCGAGGCGCTCAGTGCGAAAGCCTACGCCCGGCTGATCGCGGAGACCGTCTCGTTCGCGAAGCGGTCGACCGAGCTCTCCGCGCAGTCTCTCGGAGGCGAGGAACGCCGGAAGCTGAAGCTCCTGCGGCTGATGCTCCCGTTGATCGCCCCGTCCGACGCGGTCCAGTCCGAAGAGCTCACTCGGCGGGTCGCGGCGATGCAGGGCAAGTACGCGAAGGGCCGGCACATCCTCGCCGGACAGGCCGAGCCGCTCGACCTCCAGGGCCTATCGAGGGTCCTGCGGGAGAGCCGCCGTCCGAAGGAGCTCGAGGATGCGTGGGTCGGCTGGCACCACGTCGGTCGGTCCATTCGCCCCGACTTCGAGCGGTACGTCGAGCTCGCGAATCTCGGCGCGCGCGAACTCGGGTTCGCGGACACCGGGGCGATGTGGCGGTCGAAGTACGACATGGACCCCTCGGCGTTCGGGGTCGAGGTCGACCGACTCTGGCGCGAGGTACGCCCGCTGTACGAAGCGCTGCACGCGTACGTGCGTCGTCGCCTCATCGCGCTCTACGGACCGGAGGTGGTCGACCCTACCGGGCCAATCCCGGCGCACCTCTTGGGCAACATGTGGGCTCAGCAGTGGGACGGGATCTATCCGGTCCTGGCCCCGCCCGGGCGTTCGGCCGCGTTCGACCTCACGCGGATCCTGGTCGAGCGGGGAACCACTCCGACCGGCATGGTACGCTTCGCCGAACGCTTCTTCGAGTCGCTCGGCCTCGGGACCCTGCCGGCGAGCTTCTGGGAGCGCTCGATGTTCGTCCGTCCCCGGGATCGCGAGGTCGTCTGCCACGCGAGCGCGTGGGACCTCGACTTCGTGGACGACCTGCGGATCAAGATGTGCATTGAGATCACGGACGAAGATTTCCGCACGATCCACCACGAGCTCGGGCACAACTACTACCAACGGGCGTACGCCGCCCAGCCGTTCTTCTTCCGAGACAGCGCGCACGATGGCTTCCACGAGGCCGTGGGGGACACCATCTCCCTGTCGGTGACCCCGGAGTACCTGCAGAAGGTGGGCCTCCTCGCCGAACTTCCGGCGCCCGAAGACGACCTCGGCCTGCTCCTGCAGCGGGCGCTCGAAAAGATCGCGTTCCTCCCTTTCGGTCTCCTGGTCGACCGCTGGCGCTGGGAGGTCTTTTCCGGAGCGGTCGCCCCGTCGGACTACAACCGGCGCTGGTGGGAGCTCCGGCGCGAGTACCAGGGTGTGATCCCACCGATCGAGCGCGGGGTAGAGGAGTTCGACCCGGGCGCAAAGTATCACGTCACTTCGAACACCCCCTACATGCGCTACTTCCTCGCTCACATCCTCCAGTTCCAGTTCCACCGGGCTCTGGTCCGCGCGACCGGACACACGGGGCCGCTCCACCGCGCCTCCATCTACGGTTCCTCCGAAGCGGGGGGTCGATTGAAGGCGATGCTCGAGCTCGGCCAGCGACGCGAGTGGCCGGACGCGCTCGAGGCGGCGACCGGCGAGCGTCGGATGGACGCCTCGGGGCTGCTCGAGTACTTCCGGCCGCTTCAGCGATGGCTGGACGAGCAGAACCGAGGAGCCCCGGTCGGCTGGTGAACCGTCACGCCGGCCGGAGGTTGCGTCCGCCGTCACGACGACCGTATTAGGGCCCTCGCGGCTCCCGCGTCTCGGGATGCTGCTTCAGTCCGGCGAACAGATGCTCCGGAGCGCCTACGCGGTGCTGGAACCTGAGCATAGGCCGGACGGGGTCCGGGGTCCCGGCGTCCTCTACCTCACGACGCACCGCCTGGTCTTTGAGGCGCCCGCGTCCGCGGGGATGGTCCGCGACCTCTTGCGCGGTCGGGAGAGCCGCATCGTCCTCGCGAGCTCGCTCCACGACGTCCGAAATGCGAGCGTCCGTCGTCCCCGAGTGGGCAAAGTATGGCTCGTGATCGACCTCGGACCGCGGCGTCCCGCGTTCGATGTCCTCGAGCCGGACGAGTGGATCGGCGCGATCGCGCAGGCCAAACGGGCGTTGCCCCCGCCCGGGACGATGCCGTCGCCGACCACGATCATCGAGCGGGAAGTCGTCCGGGTCCGGTGCCGCTACTGCGGGAACCTCGCGGCCGAGGCCGTTGGGCACTGCCCGGCCTGCGGCGCGTCCCTCTGAGGCCGCCCAGCGTCAGAACGGGAGCTCGCGGAAGAGCCGGTCGAACCCGGTCCGAGCGACGTGGAGGGCCGCCGCACCCGCTCCGAGCGCCAGCGCGGCCGCGGTGAGGGCTCCCGCCGTGGCGGTCGCTCCTCCCGCCAGGATCGCGGCGGCCCCGGGGTAGACGACCCCGAACAGGAGCAGCATACCGGTCCCGAGCGCGACGAGCATCGCTCCGGGACGCAGGTACTGGGGCCGCGGCCGCTCCTGAAAGTCGGAATAACGAGCCGCGAAGGCGAGACCCCACCCTGCCAGCAGGACCGTTCCAGCAAGGACCAGGGCGACGAGGGCGAGCAGGTCGAGCAGGGGGAACCCAACGAACGTCCCGACCAGGATCGAGAGGGCGACCGCCCCGATCGTCGCCGGGACCAGGACGGACGCGGCCTTCGCACGTAGGACCGACCGCGCGGAGATCGGAAACGCGTAGAGCGCTTGGAGCGACCGGCGTTCCTGCCCGATGGCTGTCGTCGCCAACAAGAGAGAAAAGAACCCGCCGACCCAACCCGCCCAGAGTATCGAGCCGAGGACCCCGAAGGCCGGGCCTTCGACGAACACGAGCACGACCAGGACGAAGGGGACGACAAGCATCGGGAGGAGCTCGCGACGACGGACGAGGCCGCGCAGGTCCTTCGACGCGATCGCCGCCTCGGCCGGAGAGAGGCCGAGACCCCGGAGCAGGGGGTGGCCCCGGTCCGAGAGCGGGACGGAGATCCGGGGCTCGAGCGGCATCGGGACCCAGAACCGGGCTCGCAGCTCCGCCGCCAGATAGAGGAGCAACCCCACGAAGCCGGCCTGGCCGACCGCGTAGAGGAGCCCCAGGCCGACCGACCCGCTTCCCCAGAGAACGAGCGCCCGGCTCGACCAGAAGACCGGGATCGCGGCGGACAGGATCGGGTTTGCCGAGAATCCTTCCACCACGGGAAGGAGAACGAGCGGGTTGAAGGCGAGGTCCATGATGAGGATCAGGACACCGAGGAGGACCGCCCGCAAGACGAGGGCGAGCTGGCCTCGGTGGCTCGGCGCCGGCGCGCCGGCCCGCTGGACGAGGGCTCGGACCATCTCGACCAGCACGCCTCCCTCGAAAAGGCCGACCCCCGAGAGGAGGAAGGTGAGGACGAACGTGCCGAGCGCGTGTCCCATCACCGCGATCGGAAGTAACGCCCCCAAGAGGAGCGCGACCGCGGGCGAATAGCTGTAGGCGATCGCGCTCGCCGAGGCCGCCACATACTCGCTCGGCGTGATCGGGAGCCAGTTCGCCGCGTCGCTCCCCGAGAACCGGGAGGTTGTGGTGAGCTCGAAGAGCACCCCCACGACCAGGACCGCGCCGACCGCGACCAGCGGAAGGAATGGGGCCACCAGCGTCGTCGCCTGCGCGAGGGTCTTTGAGGATAGCCCCAGCGTGGGGACGACGAGCGCGACCGCGCCCGCAGCCAGGACGAACAGTCCCAAGTCGACGGCAGCGAGGACGCCGACCCGACCGGTCCAGCTCTTCGGGTCGGAGGAGCTCCGCCCGGAACGGAGCTGCGAGGTAACGAGGGCCTCGGCGAGCCGCCGGACCCGATGGAGGTTCATCGCCCGACCTCTATCGGGCAAGGGCTGCGACGACGTCGCGGAGGTCGCCGGTGCCCGTGAGCGCGAGGAAGACCTCCTCGAGCCCGGAGCCGGGAAGTCCGGCACGCTCCCGCAGGTTCGATACCGTCCCCGACGCGGTGACCGCCCCGTGATCGAGGATGACGACCTGGTCGCAGATCGCCTCGGCGATCTCGAGAACGTGCGTGCTGAACAGGACCCCAACCCCTTCCGCCGCCGCCAAATTGCGCACGAGGTCCTTGGTCACGCGGGCCGAGCGTGGGTCGAGCCCGTTCAGCGGCTCGTCGAGCACGAGAAATCTCGGTCGGTGCATCAGCCCCGCGATCAACGCGACCTTCTGGCGCATCCCCTGCGAGTAACTGCTGATCAGTTGGTCCTCGTGCCCGGCGAGCTCGAGACCGGTGAGGAACTGTCCGATCCGCTCCCGCCGGACCTTCCGGTCGAGGCCGTACATGTCGGCCACGAAGTCGAGGTACTCCGCCCCCGTGAGGAACTCGTAGAGCGCGGGCGACTCGGGGACGTAGCCGAGACGACGCTTGGCGGCGATCGGGTCGGAACGCACCTCTTCCCCGAACAGTCGGATCGAACCCGAGTCGGGCCGCATCAGGCCGAGGATCGAGCGCATCGTCGTGGACTTGCCGGCGCCGTTCGGGCCGAGCAGCCCCACGACGGCGCCGTAGGGGACCGAGAAGCGAACATCGCGGAGGGCCTTCACGGGCCCGAACGACTTGGAGACCCCTTCCACTTCGAGCGCGATCGGGGTGCCAGCGACCGGGCCGGTTCCCGAGGAGCGCGGAGCGGCCGCGAGCGTGGTCATCGGCGGTATCGAAGCGGCTCGCCGCTCTTTAGCGTATGTCGTGCCCGAACGCTTTAGCTCCGAACCGCCGCTTTAATGGGCGGCACCTGTACCCGTTCGGGGAACCGGAAGCGGAGGGTCCCGGGGGGCGGCGAAGATGATCGCGGCTGTCGTGCTCGCCGCCGGAACTTCCTCCCGAATGAGGGGACCGAAGCCGCTGGCCCTCGTCGGGGGGCGGCCGATGCTCGCTCGGACGCTGGAAGCGATCCGCGGCGCCTCGATCGACGAAACGATCGTGGTGCTGGGGTCCGAGGCGGCGCGGGTCCGGGAGGCGGTCGACCTCGCCGGGACCACGGTGGTGGAAAATGCGGACTTCCATCGAGGGATGAGCAGCTCGCTGCGCGCCGGTGTCGCGTCCCTCTCCCCCGGCTCGGAGGCGTTCTTCGTCGTCTTGGGCGATGCGCCGTTCGTCCAGCCCTCAACGTACGGAGCGCTACTCGCCGCGCGGACCCGCGCGTCGGCCCGTATCGTTCTGCCCGTCTTTGGAGGGATGCGGGGCAATCCGGTCCTGATCGACCGCTCGCTCTCGGGCGAGGTGGACCGGATCTCGGGTGACCAGGGGTGTCGGGCCCTCCGTCTCCACCACCCGGGAGAGACGGTGGAGGTTCCCGTCGACGACCCCGGGGTGGTGATCGACCTCGACACCCCGGACGAGCTCGAGGCCGCGAACGAACTTCTCCGCGTCGGAGGGCCGCTCACCCGCCTGGTCCGCTCGGGGAGCGGAAGCGGCGAGGAAATCGACCGGGACCGTGCTCTTCCACGTCTGCGGAGCCGAGGTCCGAGCGACCTGTTCCTGCTCGCGTCGGAGCTCGAGCGGCGTCGCGAACCGTTCTGCCTTGCGATCGTGACCCGGGTCGAAGCGCCGACCTCGGGAAAGCCGGGGTTCAAGGCGATCGTCCGGTCGGACGGGTCGATCCTCGGGTGGGTCGGGGGAAGCTGTTCCCGGCACGCGTTGCTCTCCGAGAGCCGTGCGGCGCTTGCCGACGGACGTCCACGACTGCTCCGGCTCCGCCCGGGGGCAGAAGCGGGCCCTCCGGCGATGCCGGGAGTCGTGGACCGGATCATGGAATGCCAAAGTGGAGGGGCGATGGACATCTATCTGGAACCGCACGGAACTCGACCGCAGCTCGTGGTCGTGGGAGATTCGCCGCTGGCCGAAACGCTCGTCGCCCTCGGCCGGATGGAGGGCCTGCGGGTGATCGCCGCCGGGCTCGACCTCGACCCGGGCCGTTTCCCCGACGCCGATGAGGTCGTGTCCGACCTCGTCGAGCTCCCCGCTCGGATCGACCGCAGCACCTTCGCCGTGGTCGCCACGATGGCGAGCTACGATGCGCGGGCCGTCGAGCTGCTCTCCCGGTCGGAAGCGCCGTACGTGGCGCTGGTAGCGAGCCGTCGGCGGGCGGGTCTCCTCTTCGAGGACCTCCGAACGCAGGGGGTGCCCGCCGAGCTCCTCGAGCGAGTGCGCAATCCGGCGGGCCTCGACATCGGTGCGAAGACCCCCGAAGAGATCGCGTTTAGCATCATGGCCGAGATCGTCCAGGTGCGGCGACGGTCCAGTGAGGCCACCCCGAACGAGTCCTCCGTCGGTCCGGCCGCGGAGTCGAGCGGTGTGGCGATCGACCCGGTCTGCGAGATGGAGGT
>DAHVAA010000047.1 GCA_027314845.1 Thermoplasmata archaeon
CGACGCTCTTTCCGGGGTCGACCGCTCAGACCACGCTCGATCGGTACCGGCCGGGCCCCGCGGCCGCGGTCGGGGGAAGCTAGCGCCGCTCGGAACGCCCAAATAGGCCGGTCCCGTGCGCCCGTCCGTCGGGCTTGTGGGGTAGTCTGGACTATCCTGTTGGCCTTCGAAGCCAACGACCTGGGTTCGAATTCGCCGGCGATCGCCGCGACGGAACTCCCAGCAAGCCCGTCCCCGCGGCCCCGGGGCCGGCTCCGGTATCGGGGAGCACCGCTCCGGGGGGAAAGCTAAGTACTCGGACGCGTCCCTCGAGTTCGGCGGAGGCGTCCGCCCGCCGGATCCCCGGCGAACCGCCGCTGCGGCCAATGACGCCTGCTCCCGAAGGTCGGAGTAGGCACCGTGGACGCAACCGAGCAAGTCGTCAATCTGATGCAGGCAGCGACCGTGCTGCTGCTCTCGCCGCTCCTCGCGGGGGTCCTGGCCCGCTTCAAGGCCTGGACGGAGTCCCGACAGGGTCCGTCGATCTTCCAGCCCTACTTCGACCTACGCAAGTACCTCCGTAAGGAGACGCTTCTGCCCGACGGCGCCTCGCGCGTCTTCGTCCTGGTCCCGTACGTCTCCTTCGGGACGTACCTCGTGATCTCGGTCGTCGTGCCGATCATCACGCCGTATCCCATCCCGTTCGCCTCGACCGTCGACTTCCTCGGGGGCGGGCTCCTCTTCGGGCTCGCGGGTACCTTGGCACTGCTCGCGGCGCTCGACTCGGGCAGCAACTACGCCGCCCTCGGCGCAAGCCGCACAGCCACGTTCGCCGCCTTCGCCGAGCCGACGCTGATCATCGTGTTCTTCGCCGTGGCCGTGATTACTGGAACGAACAACCCGTACGTCACGAACCACCTCCTCGCCTCCTCCGCGTCCGCGTACCTGTCGCCGACCCACCTCTTGGTGACCGGCGCGTTCTTCCTCCTGCTCCTCGCCGAGACGGGCAAGCTGCCGGTCGAGAGCGCCGGTCTCATGGAGTTCGGGATGCTCGAAGAGGGACGCTCCTTCGAGCACTCCGGCCGCCTGCTCGGCCTCCTGCGCTGGAACGGCTGGATGAAGCAGTTCCTGCTGTACTCGGTCTTCCTCAACGTCTTCGCCGTGCCGTGGGGGATGATCGCGGCACCGACCGTCTTCGGTGCGGCGGAGAACGTCGGGCTCCTCCTCGCGAAACTGCTGCTCCTCGCCGGGGGGCTCGCCTTGCTCGAGGCGACGATCGCGAAGGTCCGGCTGTTCAAGATCCGGGATTTCCTCACGCTCTCCTTCTCGCTCGCGATCCTCTCGGTCTTCGCGTTCGCGGTCCTGGGGGTGGCGTAGGTGCCGGTCACCTCCGAGGTCTCGGCGCTCGTGGGCGTCGGGATCCTCCTCACCGCGCTCTACCTCCAGTCGGAGTCGTTCGTCGCGCCGCTGATCCGGGGCATCGCGATCCAGTCCCTGCTCCTCGCGGTGCTCCTCGGCTGGCTTGCCTGGACCGACGCAAGCCCCGACCTCGCGATCCTCGCCGCCCTCACCATCGCGATCCGGGCGCTGTTCATCCCGGCGTTCCTGCGACGGCAGATCCGTGCGTTCCGCTGGCGGTTGCGCGAGGTCCACGCGGCGCACCGGGTGACCGGCCACGCGCTCGCCGCGGTCGCGCTCGCGATCATCGCCTGGTTTGTCTTCCAGGAGACCCTCGCCCCGGTCTTTCCCGAGAAGGGTGCCGCGCTGCCGTTCGTTCTCCTGGTCCAGGGCCTCCTGATGCTCGCCACCCGGACGAACACGCTCGTCCAGGTGATCGGCTACCTCGAGGAGGAGAACGCAATCGTCTACGCCGGCGTGCTCTTCGCCAGCACCTTCCCGCTGTTTGTCGAGACCGTCGTCTTCCTCGACGTCCTCGGGGTCGTGCTCGTCGGGGTCATCCTGTCGATCCAGCGAGATGTCACGGGCGTGCCGGAGGCCGCGGGCCTCGAGGAGCTTTCGGGATGACCGCCTTCCCCGCGTCGTCGTTCTGGGTATTCCTCGTTCTCGCCGCCCCGGCGTCCGCGTCGGTCCTGTCGCTCGTTCCCCACGCGGCGGCGAGCCGTTGGGCGGCGCGCACCGGTGCGCTCCTCGCCCTCCTCGCGGCCGCGGCCCTGCTCGTCTCCTCGACCGCGGGCCGCTGGGGTCCGTACCTCGGCGTCGACGCGCTCAGCGAGGTGTTCCTTCTGATGGTCGCGAGCATCTACGCGACCAGCGTCTGGTACTCGGACGGGTATCTCGCGGCCGTCCACCGTCCGTTCCTGACCCCCCAGGTCTACTACGCGCTGCTCGGCGCGTTCGCCTTCGCGATGCTTGCGACGCTTGTCGTCACCGACCTCGGGCTGATGTGGATCGGGATCGAGGCGACGACGGTTGCGAGCGCGCTCCTGGTTGTCCTGGAGCGGCGGCCCACGAGCGTGGAGGCGGCGTGGCGGTACACCCTGATCGCGTCCGCGGGGCTCACGGTTGCGCTGTTCGCGCTCCTCCTGATCTACGCGTCGACCGGCTCTCTCGACGCATTCCGCCTCGCCGCGTCGCCGCCCCCTGTGACCCGCACCCTCCTCATGGCGGTCGCGCTCGCGCTCGTCGGGTACGGTACTAAGGTCGGGCTTTTCCCGATGCATACCTGGCTGCCCGACGCCCACTCGGAGGCCCCCTCGCCCGTCTCGGCGATGTTCTCGGGGGTCCTGTTGCCGACCGCCCTCTACGCGTTCCTGCGCGTCTACGCGCTCGTGCCCCGGCCGGTGCCCCCGTCGATCGAGGCGCTGCTGCTCGCCTTCGGGCTCCTGACGGCGGTCCTCGGCGCGTTCCTCCTCCAGCGCCAGCGGTCGTTCAAGCGGATGTTCGCCTACTCGAGCATGGAGGTGATGGGGCTCGCGCTCGTCGGGGTCGGGATCGGCGGGATTGCCCTCTACGGGGCTCTCCTGCTCCTGTTCGCGCACGCGTTCGCAAAGTCGTCGGCGTTCTACTGCGCGGGCAACGTGCTCCGCGCTGACGGCACGACCCACATCGACGACATCCGGGACCTCCGGCACCGGCTCCCCCGCACCGCCGGGGCATGGGTCCTCGCCTCCAGCGCCGTGACGGGGGCACCCCCGTTCGGAACGTTCGTGGGCGAGCTCCTGATTGTCGCCGGGGCGATCACGGCAGGCCTCACCCCGGTCGCGCTCGTCGTCATCCTTGCGATCCTGGTCGCGTTCCTCGGCGTGAACTCCCAGGTCGGCCGCATGGTCTTTGGGGCGCCGTCCGGCCTCCGCCCAGCAACGCCGTCCGGGCCGGACCGGGGCGCGGGCATCGCCTGGCTGAACGTCGGTGTCGCCCTCGTGCTCGGAGTGGTGGCGATCCCCTACCTTGGGCCGGCGCTGCGCTCCGCGGCAGCCCTCCTCGGGGGCAGCGCTCCATGACGTCCCGACCCTGGAGCGAGTCCCTGCGGGGACCCGCCGGCGCGCTCGGCACGGAGCACGCCCCGGCCTACCTCCCGATCGACCGCGCGTTCGCTCTGGTCAACGACTACGGGACCGGTCATGCGCTCCTCTGGAGGGGTCCCGCGCCCGCGGAGGCGAACGAAGTCGCTACCCTCTGGCGACGCGCGGCCGAGGCTCCGCGGCCGCACCGCGTCGCGCCAGAGGAAGTGGTCGAGGGGTACGGGGTCTTCACGTTCCCGTACGGACCGATTTCGATGGGGGTCCCTGAGAGCGGACGGTTCGACGTCCGGACCTACGGGGAGCGGATTCTCACCCTCGGACCGGTGGCGGGGTTCAAGTCGCGTCGGATCCTGGGCGCCCTTCCGGGGCTTACGCCGGAGGACGCCCTCCTGCGCGTGGAGCGGCTCGCCGGTAACTTCTCGGCCGCCCACGCGGCGGCGTTCCTCGCGGCGGTCGAGAGTGCCGCCGCGATCGAGGTCGCCCGCACCGAGCTGTGGACCCGCGCGCTCGCTCAGGAGCTCGAGCGGATTTACAACCACCTCCACCAGATCGCCCGCGTCGCGGAGGCGGCCAGCCAGAACGTTGGCCTGGCCCAAACCCATGCGCTCGCCGAGGAGATGCTCCGCATCGAAGGGAGGACCTTCGGGCATCGATGGCTGTTCGGCGCCCTCGCTCCGGGAGCTCCGACCCGCCGTCTCGATCCGGAAGGGAGGAGATGGCTTGGGCGCGCCCTCCGGGAGCTCTCGGGCCGGTTCGAGGTGCTCCTCGAGTTGTTCCTCGGGTCCCGCACGTTCGTCGACCGTCTCCAGACGACCGGCGTCGTCTCCCGCGAGCGGGCGGTGCGATGGGGGGCGGTCGGGCCGGTCCTGAGAGCCACCGGCGTGGCCTGGGACGACCGGCTGCGCGCCCCATCGGTCCCATACACCGACCTCTTCCTCGAGCTTCCGCGTGAGGATGGGGGTGACGCCCTCGCCCGGATCCTGGTGCGCGCGCACGAGGTCCGCTCGAGCGCGCTCCTTTTGGAACAGCTCCTCGACCGCTGGCCCGGCGACGCGATGGCCCGGGAGGCGCCCGCGCCTCCGGTCGGCCCGGGCCGGGGCCTCGGTCGGGTCGAAAGCCCGAGCGGGGACCTCGTGTACGAGGTTCGGCTCACGAACGGGCGTATCGCGAGCGTCGGGATGCGCTCGGCGAGCCACGCGAACTGGCCGGTCTTCGCCGAGAGCCTGCGCCACGCGATGTTCACGGACTTCCACTTCGCCTGGGAGAGCTTCGGGCTCGTCTTTGCGGAGACCGACGCCTGAGGAGGAGCGAGTGTCGAGCTGGGTGGGGCAGGCGATCCGACGTGGCCGGCTCACGACCCGGTACCCGGCGGAGCCGGCGACCGAGCTTGAGCTGCCGATGCTCGCCCGGGCGCCCCGACCCCCGGCCGTCGTGCCGGATCGGCTCGGGGCGATCGCCGCGTGCCCCGTCGCGGCGCTCTCGGCGGCCGGTGGGAGTGGGATCCGCGCGGACGATGGGCGCTGCATCCGGTGCGCCCGGTGCGCGGCGCACGGGTTCGACTTCAGCGGTTCGGCCGAGTGCTCCCGGCCGGACCGTGCCGGCCTCCTCGTCCCCCCGGTGCCGAGCGGACCGGGCGCTCGGGCGGTCCCGCTCCGTCAGCTCGGACGCTCGGTTCACGTCTTCCTGGTCGATGCTGGGAGCTGCAACGCGTGCAATCACGAGGTGCTCGCGCTCACGAACCCGTACTACGACGCCCAGCGCCTCGGCATCTTCTTCACGAACTCCCCACGCCACGCCGACGTGCTCCTCGTGGTCGGGGTCCCGACAGCCGAGATGACCGAGCCGGTGCGGCGGGCGTTCGAGGCGCTCCCCTCACCGAAAGCGGTCGTCGCGGTCGGGGTCTGCCCGATCGGCGGGGGGGTCTTCCAAAGCACCCCGGGGCTCGCGGGCTCGCTCGAGGAGCTCGTGCCGGTCGACGCGTTCGTGCCGGGGTGTCCTCCCGCGCCGGTGAGCGTGCTCGACGCGATCCTCGGGCTCCTGGGTCGGTCCCGGGCCCGGACGGAGGGGTGAACCGCCGTGGATCTCGCGGGAGTTCTCCTCACGGTCGCCATTGCCAGCTTCTTCGCCGGCGCACCGCTCTCCCTCATCCGCCGCGACCTCGGCTACCTCACGACGTTCGGGGCCGCGCTCCTCTTCGGGGCGGTCGCGGTCGATGCCCTGCTCTTCGGACCGGTCCGAGGAGCCGCGTGGGGCGGCCCGCTCGGCGACGTGGAGACGCTCTCGCTGGATGCGCTCTCCGCGTTCTTCGCGCTCGCGACGTCGGTCGTCTGGGCCGCGACATCCGTCTACTCCGTGTGGTACGACGACCGCCCTTCGCCGGTCCTCGCCGTCACCTACGCGCTCACGCTCGGAGCGATCGCGCTCCTCGTCACCGCGTCGAGCGAGGTGTTGTTCCTGATCGGCTGGGAGACGATGACGCTCGCCTCCTACGGGATGATCCTCGAGGCCCGGGGCCGGACCGACCGGGTCTACTCGGCGGCGTTCGTCTTCCTCGCGTTCGGAGAGGCGAGCACGTTGCTCGTCCTTCTCGCCTTCGCGGGCCTCTTCGTCGGCACGGGCTCGCTGGCGTTCGGTCCGACGCTCTCGGGAACCGTCCTTCCTTCGCTCGTCTTCGTCGCGGGTCTCCTCGGCTTCGGACTCAAGATGGGAACCGCGCCGTTCCACATGAGCGAGTGGCTGCCGATCGCGCACTCCTCCGCCCCCTCGAACGCCTCCGCGGTCCTCAGCTCGACGCTGACGCTCGCCGGCGCGTACGGCCTGTTCCGGCTCGTGAGCCTCCTGCCGGGCCCTCCGGACTGGTGGGGGGCACTGACGCTCGCGATCGGTGCGATCTCGGTCCTCCTCGGGGCGCTCTTTGCCGCCGTCAGCGAGCACTCGAAGGGCCTGCCGGCCTACAGCACCATCGAGAACAACGGACTGATCCTGGTCGCGCTCGGGGTCAGCCTGCTGGCCGGGGCGAACCATCTCACGCTCCTCGCAGTCTTCGCGCTCTTCGCGGCGTTCTACCAGGCGCTCGCGCACGCGCTGGCGAAGACCGTCCTCTTCCTCAGCGCGGGGTACGTCGAGCACCTGACCCGCACCTTCGACCTCTCGTCGGTCGAGGGCCGGGCGACGGGTCCCGACCGGGCTGCGCTCGTCGGGACGCTGGCTGCGTCGCTGAGCCTCGCCGCCGGCCCTCCCCTCGCGGGCTTCGTCAGTGAATGGATGGTCCTCGAGGCGCTCTTCCAGTCGTACCGCTTCGGCGAGACTTGGGCGCAGTTCGTCGGGCTGCTCACGGGGGCCGCGGTCGCCCTCGGCGCCGGCCTCATCACGGTCGCGATGGTCAAGTTCGTCGGGTTTGCCTACCTGTGGAAGCCCCGCGGCGCCCGGGCGCCGTCGGAACGCGGGAGTCTCGGGCCGGTGGTGGGCGCCGTCGCGTTCGCCGTTCTCACGGTCGGCATCACGGCCCCGTGGATTCTCGTCCTCCTCGCCCCTTCGGTCTCCGTGGTCATGGGCTCGTCGGTCGCCGCCCCCATCGGTGGTCTCCTCTCCGTCCCGAACGGCTGGTCGATACTTTCGGGGGCGCCGTTCGGGATCCTCTCGCCCCCGATGGTGCCGATCGCGATCGCGGCGGGAGTGCTGGTCGCGGTCGGCTACGACCGTCTCGGTCGGCACCGGGCGGTCCGGCGAGTGCCGGTCTGGATGGCGGGGAGCGCCCCGGCCCGGGAAGGGGAAACGTACACCTCGTTCGGCTACTCGACCGGGATCCGCCTCATGATGAGTTCCGCGCTCCGGACCCGCGAGGTCCGGGCGAACGCCGGAGCCGTCACCACCGTTGGCCTCGAGGCGGTGGAGCCGTACAGTGTAGAGCTCGAGGTCTTCGACGTGTTCAAGTTGTTCTACGACGGGTTGCTGGTCGTTGGCGAGGGGGTGAGCCGCGTCCTCAAGGAGCGCGTGATGCCGGGGCAGCTTGGCCGGTACCTCGCGTACGTGCTGGTGGCAGTCCTCGTGGTCGTCGTGTACATCGCGTCGGTCTCGACCTGAGACCGACGGCGATCGCCGTCATCGGTCCGGGCCCGAACGCTTCCGCGACCCGACGCCCGGCGAGCTGCCGCCCCGATCGAGTGCCACCGGCAAAAGGAGCGCCGCGGACCGGGCGTCAAGGGGGCCGACTCCGAGAACTCGGGCGGAGCGCTGTGGAACGCCCGAGGGCGCCGACCAGGGTCGAGCTCACCAATCTCGTGACTCCGGGCCGGCCGTGACACCGGCCGGACGCTCGCCCGACCCTGTCTCGCCCTACGGTGCGGCCGATCCGGCTCGATTCGGCCACGTCGAGCAGGGGGATCCGACACTGCCGACCCGGACCGCGAGGACGGCGAAGACGACCGTCGGGGTGAGGAGAAAGGGCAGGTCGACCGGGACGATCCGGAGGCAGCATCCGGGCTCGAGGCCTGCCCGGAGGAAGTGATCGGAGAGGGGGCCGACCGGAGGCGACCCTCCTGTGAAGACGAGGCTGGAGCGCCGGCACGCTCCGATCGGCCAAGCGGTTGCGACGGCAAGGGGCGTTCGGTCACGGCCGTCGTCGTGTAGCCCACGGGCCTACTGCGGTGGCGGTCGGCGCGCCGACCCGCCGCGCTCTCGAGCAGAACGGGACGGCGCGCTCGGCGAAGATCGCGTCCCCCCGATCGCCTCGATGACGAGGGAGGAGGCCCGAGGTCGAGCGCCAAGGATAATGGCAGGGTCGGAAAGAGCATCTCTCGTCGCTCCGGTCGGTAGGGAGGCGGATGATCAGGATCGCTCGGACCTTCCTGGGCACCGGCTCCCGGCCCGCGGAGGTGGAGGAATCTCCGGCGCGAACGGGGAGGCCTTCCCCCTTACGGCACGACTGTCACCGGGACGGTCGAGCCGACCACGACCCGGCCCGAGACCGAGCCGAGGAGCAGCCGCTCGGCACGGCCCAGACCCCGGGTGCCCACGAAGATCGCCGTCGCGCCAACCTCCTGGGCGACCCGGAGGAGAACCTCGGCGGCCGGTCCTTCCCGGCTCAGTGCCTCCGCCTTGATCCCTTGCGCACCGGCCTCGGCGGCGAGCCGCTCCAGCGTGTGGGCGACCGCGCGGGCCGGGGAGCTCGCCTCCTCTTCCGTCAGGGGTTCAGCCAGCCGACGGTCCCGCTCGGGGGCGTGGACGAGCCAGACCCGCGAACGATGCTCCCGGGCCATTTCGAGCGCGAGCCGTGCCGCGCGCATCGAGGCCGGGGAGGCGTCGAACCCGACCACGACCCGCTCGAGGGCCGCCCGCGGAGGGCCCAACGGCTCGGCGGGAGCCCGTAGCGCCAAAGCATCGCCCGGGGTGCTCACGGCGCGCTCCTTCCGTGGGGCAGGTACCGTTCGGCGGCACGGTCGGCGTCAGGGTCCGGAGGAAGATCGGGCCCCTCCTCCGTCCCAGAACGGGTCCGCACCATCGACTCGAGCGCCTTGACCCGGCGGGTCAGCGCCTGATTCTCCCGGAAGTACCCGGCGGCCTCGAAGTGGACCCGCGCCCGGTCGCTCGCGCAGGCGCTCAGGGCCCGGGCGAGCTCGGCGACCCGCTGCCGGGGCTCCGTGGCCGGAGGCCCCCGGCGGGGTGGGCCGGGCGGCGGGACTAGCGGGAGCACGGAATGGAGCCAGGCCTCGAACCCCCTCCAGCCGACCTCGTCGAGGTCGATCCAGGGACGCAGGAGCTTGGCGATCGACCGGGGGAATCCCGGGGCCTCTTCGGCGCGGGGCCCGGTCGGTCCTCGTTCCTCCCTCCGATCCTCGCCTTCCAACCCCCGGGACATCGGTTCCTCCCAGGGGTCATTGGCAGCGCGTGCGGTTCCCGTACCGGTA
>DAHVAA010000048.1 GCA_027314845.1 Thermoplasmata archaeon
TACGACTGGACGAGCTCGTCGCGGTCTACGGGATCGCCTGGATCGCCTCGCGGCTCTCCTCGAAGCGGCGCTTGAGGTCCTTGAGGGCGTAGCGCAGCACCTCGCGGGGGGTGAGCGCCCCGTCCGTGTCGAACCGGAGGAAGAACCGCTCGGAGTCGGGTTCGATCTTGATCGAGCCGTGCTCGCACGTCTCCTCGCACGCCCCGCAATCGATGCACTTCGTCTCGTCGGTGACCGAGAGCTTACCGCCCGAGAACTCGAGGATGTGCACCGGGCAGGACGCTGCGGTCCGCTTCTGGCAGGCGTCCGAGCAACCCTCCTTTCGGGCGATCTTCACGTGCGGACGGGGGTACATCCCGACCCCGTGGGCGACCTGCCACTTCGCGTGTTCCCGCGCGGTCCCGACGACCGCCGTCGCGTAGGCGAGGAGCGCCTGCCGGGCGCCGAGCCGGACGATCGGCACGTCCGGCTCAAGGATCGCGAGGGTCGCGTCACCCAGCGGCACGACGTCCTTGGCGTAGACGGTGCACGGGCCCTTCTTGTCGACCGAGAACATCACCTGGCAGTGCGGGCAGCCCGCCCCGCCGCAATCGCACTCCGACTTGCGCCGGAACTGCGAGAGGTCGGTCGGGATCGGAAGCAGACCGAGCCTAAGCGCGACCGCCTCGTCGAACATGCTGGTCGAGGAGTCGTAGTCCTTTCCGGTCGTCTCGTCCCGGATCGGACCGAGGTGGAACTCCACGTCCTCGATCGCGAGCTTCGGCACGTCGGAAAGCAGGGTGCGACGGATCGCGTTCACCTGGGAGGCGGTGACCCCCTCGAGCTCAAGCCGGGTCGAGCGCGGAGTGAGCTCTTCGATAGAGACCGGCATCGGTTAGACGCGCCGGCCGCGGCGCCCTCCCTTCGGTTTCGTTCCGTCGTGAGGGACCGGGGTGACGTCCTCGATCCGCTGGATCTTGACCCCCGCCCGCGCGAGGGCTCGGATAGCGGCCTGGGCGCCGGGCCCGGGGGACCGGGAGCGATTGCCCCCCGGCGACCGGACTCGGACGTGGAGGGTGTCGTAGCCCTTCTCCTTGATCTCCGCCGCGATCTGGTCGGCGGCCTTCATCGCGGCGTAGGGGCTCGACTCATCGCGGGCGGCCTTGACCACCATCCCGCCCGTGGCCTTCGCCAGCGTCTCGGCGCCCGTGATGTCGGTGACGGTGATGTGAATGTTGTTGTAGCTCGCGAAGATGTGCGCGATCCCGATCTTCGCCATGCTCACGCCCCTCCCTCGGGTGCGACGGGCGCGGCGGCCGGCTCGGCGGGGGCGGCACGGGCCTCGAGCCGTGCGCGCAGCTCCACGCGGACCGCGTGGTCGTCGCTCGCGAGGGGACTCGAGGGCGAGTAGCTGATCTGAGCCTCCTCTGCCGACGGGACGAGATATCCCGGGCGAGTCACGCGATGGTCGCCGATCGAGATGTGACCATGAACGATCCATTGGCGGGCCCCGAACGGGGTGGGGGCGAGCCCCTTCGTGAAGACGATCCACTCGAACCGCCGGCGCAGCAGGCCCTCGGTCGAAAGGGCGAGCACGTCGTCGATCGTGGGCGTGCCGGCGGGCAGGATCCCGAGCCGCGTGAGCCGGCCGAGCAACTGGTCGGTCTCGCGCCGGGCCTGCTCCTCACCGGCCCGTAGACGGGCCTGAAGGTCCCGGGCCTGTCGACGGAAACCGCGCAAGACCGACTGGGCCTTCCACAGCTCTCGCTTGTTCTTGAGGCCGTACTTCTGGAGGAGCTTGCGTTCCTCCTCCATTCGGGCGGCCTCCCACGGATGCTTCGGGGTTTCGTACGTCCGGCGGAGGAACTTCGGGTCGCCCACGGATGAACTACTCCTTCTTCGCAGCCGGTGCCGGGGCAGGAGCCGGCGCCGCGCTCCCTTCCTTCGAAGCGGCAGCCGCCGCTTCCTTCGCGGCCTTCTTGAGCACGCCCGCCGCCATTCCGGTGCGCCCGTTTGACCGGGTCCGCTGGCCACGGACCTTCTGGCCCCGTTCGTGCCGGACCCCGCGGTAGCTGCGAATCATCTTCATCTGGTTGACGTCGTCCCGGCGACGGGTCTCGAGGTCGGGACCGATGTAGTGCGGCGACTCGCCCACGATCGGCTCGCGGGTGTGATTGACCATCCAGGCCGGGACCTTGGACGTAAGTTGCCCAAGGGTCGATTCGATCCCCTCCACGGTCGGTTCGGGAAGGTTGCCGATCATCTCGGCGGCGTTGACGTTCGCGAGGCGGCAGGCCACCTCCGCGAGACGGAGGCCGACCCCCCGTACGCCGGTGAGCGCGAGCGCGGTCGCTCGCGTGCCGTCCAGGTCGGAGTTGGCGATCCGAACGATGTAGCGGAAGTTCGGATTGTCGGGGACGAACTTCGTCGCCTTCGTGCCGGGGGCCGGGCCCTTCTTGGCCTTCGTCTCCTTGGGCTCCTTTCCCTCCTTCCCTTTCGCGCCGGGCGCGCGCTTCGAGGGCTTCTCGGAGGGGGCGGCGGCCTCGGGGCTCGGGGCGCTCTCCGGCTTCTCGGCCGGTGCCTCCTTCGACTCCTTGGGCACGATTTCGCTCCCTGGTGGTGCGCCCCGTCGAGTACCGGTCGAAGGAGAGCGAACGCCCACCGTTCGACCCTCTCATCGAGGGCGGGGCCGCCGAGAAGACCCTTCCTTTTAAGCGCTTCGGCCGTCGGAGCGGGCCGGGGACGACCGCGGTGGGCGCGCGGGCGCCCGGCGACGGCGAACCGGGGCGACGAGCGGGCGGCCGACCGCCGGCGGTGGCCCGGGCAGTCGGGCCTCGAGCACGCGGAAGCCGGACCCGCGGCCGAGAACGCGGACGGTCCCGGTCCAGTGAGCACGGAGCCACTGCTGGTAGAACCGGATCCCCTCGCTCCCATGGCCGACCACCCAGAGCCGGCCGCCGGGAGCGAGGTGGTCCGGGGCCTGCTCCAAGATCCTCAGGATCTGCTCTCGACCGATGCGGTAAGGAGGGTTGGTCGCGATCAGGTCGAACCGCTCGCCTTCGACCGGCTCGTAGAAGGCGCCGACCCGGACCTCCCCGTTCGCGATGCGGTTCCGCGTGAGGTTCCCCCGCGCGAGGCGGGCCGCGCGCCGATTTACCTCGGTGAGGACGACGTGCCCGCCCGGGCTCGCTTTCGCCGCGGCGACGCCGACGGCCCCCCAGCCGCACCCGAGGTCGAGCACGCGGTCCGACGGCCCCACTGCGAGATGCTCGATCAGCAGCGCGGTGCCCGGGTCGAGACCGTGAGAAGAGAACACACCGGCGTCGACCGTGAACGCCAGCAGCTCTCCCCGATACAGGAAGCGCTTCTCCGAAGGGGTCGGCCGAGACCGGGGCCGTGCGGTCCAGTACGGTTCCTCCCTGGGGGAGGGTTCTTCGTCCATCTAGTCGGCCCGCCGCCGGAAGAGCGACTCGCGTTTGGAACCGGTCGCACGACCCTCCGTCCCGAACGCCTCCCGCAGGAGCTCCCGCTCCCGACCAGAGAGACTGCGGGGGATCTCCACGTGGGCGGTGACGATGAGGTCCCCGCGGCTCGACCCACCGAGGCGGGGGAACCCCTCACCCCGCAGGCGGAACGGCGTCTCGGGCTGGGTCCCGGCGGGGATCGTGAGCTGCGCTTCACACTCGACCGTCGGCACGGGGACTGTCCCTCCGAGGAGCGCCGTCGCGAGGGAGATCGTCGTCTCGGAGAAGGCGTCCCGCCCTTCCCTGCGAAGGTGCGGAGAGGACTCGAACTCGACCTGGACGAACAGGTCGCCGGGCCGACCGCCCGCCGGGGCGGCCATGCCGTGGCCCGGCACCCGCAGGACAGAACCGTCTTCGACCCCGGCCGGAACCGTGAGCTCGATCCGCTCGACCGAGGTCAGCCGTCCAGCCCCCCGGCAGGTCGGGCACTTCTCGAGGATCTTGTGCCCCGTCCCATGACATCGTGGGCACTCCCCGATCGTCAGGAGCTGCGCGAACCCGCTCGAGCGGACCTGCCGGACCTGCCCTTCCCCGTGGCATTCGGGGCAGGTCTCGAGCGCGGTACCGTTCTTGGCTCCCGTTCCCTGGCAATCGGAACACGGCTTCGAACGGGGGACTTCGAGCGTCGGGCGCGCGCCCCGGACGGCCGCGGAGAGGGGGAGTCGGACGGTGAGCTCGACATCGCTCCCCCGTCGAGTCGCGTTCCTTGGAACCCCGCCCAACGGTCCCCCGAAACCGCCGAAGAACTGGCGGAAGAGCGGCGAGGCCCCGAGCAGGTCCTCGAGGTCCCCCACGTGCGTGAAGTTCTGCCAGGAGAACCCACCCGGTCCAAAGTCGGTCTCCACCCCCTGGAAGCCGAGCTGGTCATACCGGCGGCGTTTCTCGTCGTCCGCGAGGACCTCGTAGGCCTCCGAGATCTCCTTGAACTTCTCTTCCGCGGCCTTCGGGTTCTCCTTCGCGACGTCGGGGTGGTACTGGCGCGCGAGCCGACGGTAGGCGGACTTGACCTCGTCGGCCGACGCGCTCTTCGGTACGCCGAGGACGTCGTAGTAATCGCGTTTGGACATGTTGGAACGGGTGGAGGACCCGGACCCGGGCTCGATTAGCGCGCTCTATTTACCGTCATCCCGCGCGCGAAGCTCGACGTTCCAGCGAAATCGTGCGGCCGCGCCGAAGCCGATCCCGAGCCGGCTCTCCGCGCGGCCCAGCGCCACCGCGAGCTCGAGCAGCCCGAAGCTCGAACCCAACACGCCGAGCCGACGCCGACCGAGCGCCTCGTAGCTCCCCACGAACGGCAGGGAGCGCGCCGGCCGCCGACCGACCCGGAGCGAGACCCGACGGGCGCCGCGGGGCACCCAGTCCGTCGGGACGTTCGTGAGCAGGTTCCCGAATCGGTCGACATGGACCACCTCTCCGTCGGCACCTCCGGGCCGCCGGACCGGTCGGGGGATGCGGAGCGGGGTCGCGACGTGGGGAGGACCCAGCCGCGAGATCGGGGCGCCGCGAGCCAGGAGCGCCGCGGCCGGAGCAAAAAGGTCTCGGCCGTCGAACGTCGCTCCGACCCGAGAGTGCGGGGCGAAACGGGTCGGTTCCAGCCGGACCGCCCGCCGCAGCCCGAGGGCTTCGGCGAGTGGGTAGAGCACTCCGTTGTCGGGCCCGACCAGGTACGACCCGTCCTTGCAGGCGATCGCGACCCCCGCCCGCCGGCCTCCCACCCCCGGGTCGACCACGACCAGGTGCACGGTCCCCGGTGGAAAGCCGCGCGCCATCGCCCGTAGCACGAACGCCGCTTCCCCGATTGCGTGCGGCCGAAGGTCGTGCGTCAGGTCGACGAGCTGTTCGGGGCGTACGGTCCGCAAGAGGACCGCCTTCATCTGGGCGGTGTACGCCGCCCCCACGTCACTCGTGAGCGTTAGGAGCCGTCGGCCGGACCGCCGCGCCACGTCCCGCGCCGCCCGTTGCGGGCGCTCAGGACTTCATGATCGCGACCAGGAAGATCCCGACCGCGATGAGGGCGCCGATCACAGCCGCCACGATCACGAGGAACGTCTCCCACACGAGGGAGCCCAACTGGCCCGACGTGCCGCCCGCGAGCGTCCCGGTGTGGTAGAAGTAGCCGACCAGTAGGCCCACGAGGAGACCCACAACGAGGAGCACGACCCCGATGGTCCGGCTCTTCCCGCTACCGAAGTAGGCGGTGAACACCCCGGCGAGGATCAGGAAGAGCCCGAAGACGAGGAGCAAGATCGCAAGAAACTGCCAGCCACCGATATCCACCGCGGAGCCCAAGAGGTCGAACATATCGCCTTACCTTTCAGAACTTGATGCCGGTGAGGGTCTTCGTGTCGATGACGCCCGACACGGAGCGGATCTTGTCGACGACGAGCTGGCCGAGGGCGTTGAAATCCTCCGCCTCGACCTTTGCGATCAGGTCGTACTCCCCGAACAGGGGGTGCAGCTCGACGATCCCCTTCACCCGGAGCAGCTCGGTGTAGACCTCATGCTCCTTTGCAGGAGCGGTGCTGATGAGGACGAAACCTATCGCCAACCCGGGCAACCCCTCTCGACGCCGCGCGAGAAGTCACCGCCTTAATAAGCGTGTCGCGGAACGGCGTACGATTCCTCGATAGAGGGGCGGGCTCCGGACCCCCATCGCCACTGGAGTGAACGCGGCTTAAGTAAGAGGCCCGTACGCCCGGCTTCGGACGATGGCGATCTCGCTCCGCACGTGGCCGGCCCGGCTGCTCGCGCGGCCGTGGCTGCTGGCCTTCGTGCCGATTAACGCTGCGACCGCCGGCTTCGGTGTCGTACTGCCGCTGCTCATCCTCATCCCGCTGCACGGAACGTGGGCGGATGTCGCCGTCGCGGCGACGCTGTTCAACGCCGCCATCATCTCGATGAGCGTGGTCTGGGGCCACCTGTCGGACCGCTTCCCCCGCCGCCGCCTGTTCCTGGTCATCAACTACGGGGGGTACGCCGCGCTCTATCTCCTCCTCACGCACGTCGGGTCCGTCACCGAGCTCTACGCGATCTACACCGTCATCGGGGTCATCGCACCGGCCGGGGCGAGCGCCTCGAACCTGCTCATCCTCGAGAAGTTCACGGAACGCGAGCGCGCGAGCGCGTTCGCCTCCTTCCAGGAGATGAGCATGATCGGCTCGTTGGTCGGTCTCCTCATCGGGTACTTTTGGACCCTCGCGAACGGGGAGCTCACCGCGCTGCTCTACGTCCTGGGGGTCTTGGCCGCGGTGAGCGCGGTCGCGATCTGGTTCGGGATCGAGGAGGCGGAGCAACCGCTCACGACCGCGCAGGTCGCGCGTCACCCGGAGAGCCTTTTCTCGCGGATCCGCGCCGTCACGGGGTTCCGCATGCCGATTCCGTTCTTCCCCCACCGCCCTCGGCTCGGGCCGACCCCCTTGCGACGGCTGCGGGTCTGGGCCCGCGAGGAGCTCCACCACGAGCTCCCGCTGATCCTGATCGCGTCGTTCCTGTTCAACTTCTCGGCGAACCTCTTCAACATCTCCTACACGCCGTTCCTCTACTCGGCGGGGCTCGCCGCCTCCTCCATCTTCCTCGTCAACCTCTCGAACAACTTCGCCCAGACGCTCGTCTTCCCGTTCACGGGCGGCCTGTCGAACCGCGTCGGTCCGGATCGGCTGGTCCAGCAGGCGACGTACCTCCGGAGCATCGGCTACCTCGCGACGGCGGGGTTCACGTTCGTGCTCTTCACCGAGCCGGCGGCGTTCGAGGCGAACGTCGGGGTCTACGCGGTCCTCGGTGGTGCGATCGCGGTCTACACGACGTCGAGCTCTCTCATGCTGTTCCGAGGGCTCGTTGGGCGGGACGCCGGGAGCATCCTGGGAGTGAACAGCGCGCTCGGCGGCGTAGCGGCCGTGATCGGGGCCGCGCTCTCGGGGGTGCTTTCCGTGTACGGGAGCTACCGCCTCGTCTTTCTCGTCGCCGGAGGTTCGCTCCTCGTGTCGCTGCCGCTCTGGACGGCCGGGTCGGTGGCATACGCCCGCCGGCGTTTCGGTCGGAGCGAGGCAGCCACGGCTCGCATTGTCCCCTCGCCGGCGGCGCGAGCGGGCGATCCACCGGCGGCCGCAAAAACCCCATAACCTCCGGCCCTCTGGCCGCGCCCACAGGGGCTTCTCATGGCGGAGATGGCGGGAGTTCAACGAGGCCTCGAGGACGTGGTGGCCCTCGAGTCGCGGATCTGTTTCATCGACGGTAAGCAGGGGCGGCTCATCTACCAGGGCTACGATATCCGCGACCTGGCCGCGCGTTCCACCTTCGAAGAGGTCGCCTACCTACTGTGGTACGGCCGGCTTCCGACCGCGAGCCAGCTCTCCGACCTGAAGTCCCGATTCGGGACGCTCCGGGCCGTTCCCGACCGGCTCCGCGAGCAGCTCGACCGGATGCCCGCGGAGGCGCACCCGATGGACATCCTCCGGACCGCGGTGAGCGCGCTCGCGTTGTTCGAACCCGACGAGACCCGGCCGGGAGCCAGCTCGATCGGCGGGGCGCAGCGCCTGACCGCCGTCCTACCGACGATCCTCGGCGAGTTCCATCGCCGCCGCAAGGGGCTTCCGCCCCTCGAGGCCCGACCGGAGCTGTCGCAGGCCGCCTACCTGCTCTACGCGATCCTGAACCGGGAGCCGACCGAGCTCGAGGCGAGGGCCGTGGACGTGGCGCTCATCCTGCACGCCGACCACGAGCTCAACGCCTCGACCTTCGCCGCCCGCGTCACCGCGTCGACGCTGAGCGACCTCTACAGCGCGGTCACGAGCGCGATCGGCACCCTCAAAGGGCCGCTCCACGGCGGAGCGAACGAGCGCGTGATGGAGCTGCTCGACGAGATCGGTTCGCCGGCCCGTGTGGAGGAGATCGTGCACGGCAAGCTCGTGCGGCACGAGCGCGTCATGGGCTTCGGCCACCGGGTCTACAAGGTCGAGGACCCGAGGGCCACGATCCTCCGCGACTGGTCGCGGCGGGTCGGCGAGGCGGCCGGTGACCTCCACTACTACGAGCTCCTTCGGAAGGTCGAGGAGGTCGTGCACCGGGAGAAGGGGCTCTATCCGAACGTCGACCTTTACTCGGGTTCCATCTACTCGCTGATCGGGATCCCGCACGACCTGTTCACGCCGATCTTCGCGGTGAGCCGTGTCGCCGGGTGGACGGCGCACGTCCTCGAGGAGTACCAGGACCTCAGGCTCATCCGCCCGACCGCGAAGTACGTCGGCGCCATCGACCTGCCGTACGTCCCGGTCGCCCAGCGGGGTTAACGCCCCCGACTCTGGGTCGGGCGCCGTGCCCGCCGGCGCGGGCCGGCGCGGACGACGCTCATGAGCGGATAGCGGAGGTCGGGGCGGTGCTCGAGCCGGGCCTCGACCTCCACCAGACCGTCTTCGAGGAGGACCCGCACGTCGAGCATCTCCGCGGTGAGGTACCGGTAGCCGAACCGACCGCGTCCGACCGGGCCTCCTCGCTCCGGGCGGACCGAGACCCGGGCGTTCGCGACGAACGGCTGGAGGCCGAGCGCCATCTCGATGACCCGGGCGAGCGGCGCGGCCGTGCGCGGGGAAACCGGCGTCCCGAGGTACTGGTGAAAGACCCCGCCGAGCTTGATCCCGGCTTCGAACAGAAGGGCCTCGCGGGGAGTGAGGGCCGCGCGGTGGGTGGGGCGGGTCGTGCTCATCGGGGAGGCGCGC
>DAHVAA010000049.1 GCA_027314845.1 Thermoplasmata archaeon
CTGGAGCGGCTTGCCCCGGGCTCCGTGACACGGTGGGACATGCCGTGGGTGGCCGCCTATGAGGGCCGGTGGAAGCTCCTGATGGAGCGCTCCACCGGCACCGTGGAGCTCCACGACGTCGAGTCGGATCCGGGAGAGCGGACCGACCTCCGGCCGGAACGGCCCGAGGAGGTCGCCGCGCTGCTCCCCCGGGCGGAGGCGGTCGAGGACCGGCTCGCGGGACGAACCCCGGCGCCGCTCGCCTCCGATGTCGACCAGCTGCTCAAGTCGTGGGGGTACGACTAGGAGCCCGTAGCTCTACCCTGCCCGCGTTGTGACGTTCTGCATTTCCTCGTTCGGCGGAACTCTGGACCCTATTGATTCGGGCTCTTCCGGGTTCAGGGTGGGTCCTCGAGGGAAGGGTTCGGGTGCCCTGATCCACTGTGCCGGGCCCCCCAGGAGTCACTCAGAGAACGCTCGTCCACCTCGATTCTTCGGCGAGGATTGGGGTGAAGAGAACCTCTTGCCGGTACTCTTTAGAGCGGTCCGGGGCCCCGGATTCCACCCACCCGAAAGCCGGAAGACCCTTGATTCGCTCCCTCGGGCTCTCAACCGAGGCTCGCCACGTGTAGTTTCCGGAGGTTGTGGGTCAGGCAGATGAGCTTCCACTCCGCTCCCACCCTCTCCTTCCCTCGAAGGAGGAATTGCCGTAGCCCTCTCCCCTGCTTGATCTGACCGAACACCGGCTCCACACTGACCTTCCGCCACCGATACTCCGCACGACCCCGACGGCTTCGCACCTTCCGTCGGAAGCGGTGGGTGAAGCTCTCGTCGAGCGGGGGCCGCCCCCTTGGACACGGATTCCCATCAGTCACTCGCCATGAGTCCGGCGGGCAGTAGACCGACGTCCCTCGGGCCTCCACGGCACGGATCTGCGCTCGGAGAAGTAGCCGGCATCCGCGAGGAGCTTCGCGGGAAGCTCTCCGAGCTCGCGCTCCAGCTCCTCGGCCATCGGCGCGAGGTGCCTTCCGTCCCCGTTCTCCTGCGTGACGGCGGCCATCACGATCACTTGGCTCTCGGCGTCCACGGCGGCCTGGGCGTTGTACCCCTGCACGAAGGCGCGCTTGTTCCCGCTGTCCTGGACGATCCGGGAATCGGGGTCCGTGAAGTTGTACTGGGCCGTGGTCTCGGGCGCCTCCTGACCGTTCTTCTTCGCCCGCTCTTCGATAGCGTTGCGCGCTTCCCGGGCCTCCTTCAGCCGCTCCTTCCAGTCCGGTGGAGCCGGGTGGAGGAGGGGGTTCTTGTCCTTCCCATACCGCCGGTCCTCCTCCCTGTCGGTCTTCTCGGATTCTCGGAGGATCTCCCTCGAGAGACGGCGGAGCTCGTCCTCCTCCTCCCGGATCCGGGCGTAACTCTTCGACTTGTGCCGGGAGGCGTTGGCCTTGATCTTGGTCCCGTCCAGCGCCACGCGACCGAGCTTCACGAGGCCCGCCTCCCGGCACTGCAGCAGGACTTGGTGGAAGAGACCGTCCATCAGCGGGAGGTTCCGCCGACGGAACCGGGCGAGGGTGGTGAAGTGCGGGTGCTGGTCGGTGGCGAGCCACCGGACCGCAAGGTCCTCGAAGGTGGGCTTCTCGAGCCGTCGAGAGCTCACCACGCCGATGGAGTAGCCCTAGAGCAGCACCTTGAGCTGGAGTCGGGGATCGAAGGCTGGGAACCCTCCCTCGGCGTTCCGGTCGGTGGCGAGAAGCGGTTCGAGATCGAGGTGGTCAACGACGTCCGCCACGACGCGAGCGAGGTGATCCTCGGGGAGCCACTCGTCGAGGTGGGTGGGCAGTAGAAGGGCCTGCTCCGGGTCATACTTGCGGAACGAGGGTCCCTTCGAGGAGGGCATGCTTCCTCGATGGACGAGGCCGGCTATAGTACCCGCGTTCGAACCGAATCAATGCATGGCGGGAATGGCGCTACGCGCTCCTAGTCGTTCCCGAACCCCTGCCTCAACAAGACCTGATTCGCGAGCACGGTCTGGCTCGTCGTCTACGACGAGGGGCTCACGAAGCAGGGGTACAAGCGTGTGCACCACGAAGAGCGACGGCGGGCGCACCTTCATGGTCGCCGTGAGCCCGTGCACTCGGGGGGTGCCTCCCGCGGGGTCGAACTCGCTCAGCTCGAACGCCAGCCACTACAACCACCTCACCACCGTGGAGTGGCTCCTCGGCGTCGGCTCCACCGGCCACTTCGACAAGCCGACGCTCTCCCCACCGCTCAAGGGGCTCTTCGACTTCGCGCCGGCGCACGGGAAGTCCGTGACGAGCAGCGGCCCGGTCGCCGGGCCGCTCGCCCAGGTCCGCCCCGCGGCGTAGGCCCCTCGCCCCTGCCGTCCGCTCCGACGGGAGCGGCGCGGATCCTTCCGCGACCCCGTGCGCGGGACCGGGCGCCGGCCGGGACCCCTCGATCAACCGGCGGCCGTCGCCGAGCTGCCCGACGCGAGCCACTCCGCAATCGCCTTCCCCTGCATCTGCGAGGGGACCGTCTCGCCGTACTCCCGCATCAGCGTCGGGGCGACATCGACGATTGAGCGCTCCGGTCCGGGGCCGTGAGGGCCCTCGCCGCCCGGGCGCTTCAGCAGGTAGAGCCCCTCGAAGCTGTGGACGGCGTCGTCCGGCCCGGTGTCGTTCTCGGCGATGAAGAGCCTCCCGTGGCCGGTGCTACCGGCCGAGCGGCACCTCAGGTCGCCGAAGTACACCATCAGGTCGGGGGCGTCGCCGTTCACCTGCCGGTAGATCTCCTGCGGCACCCGCACGTCGGGGGCGAGCGGGCGGCCGTCCTCCCGGCGCACCTTGGCGAGCTCGCGGGTGAACTCGCGCCGCAACTCGGCGACCTCCTCCGGCGGCACGATCCCCTCCGGCTCCCGTCCGCGGAGGTTGAAGAAGATCCGGGCGTAGTAGCCGCCGGCACCCCAGGCGCGGGTCTTCGACCAGTCGATCTGCGCCTTCTCAATCGGGGTGCCGGCCGGCGGACGGGCGCCCCGGAAGGTGAGGAGCCCTACGTCCGCGAGCCACTCGTTGATACAGAAGCAGCCGTCCATCGGCTGGCTGCCGTGGTCGGAGGCGACCAGCAGGGTGACCTCCTCGGGGACCTCCTCCAGGAACCGACCAATCTCAGCGTCGAGGAGCGCGTAGTACTCGTCGGCGAGCGCCGTGAAGACCGGGTGCTCCTCGTGCTTCGGGTGCGCGGGATCGAAGAACTTCCAGAACGCGTGGTGGAGCCGGTCCGGCCCGATCTCATGGAGCGCGAAGAAGTCCCACGGCTCCTTCTTCCAGAGATGGCGCGCCGCCGCCCATCGGCCCTTGGTCATCTCGAGGAGCTCCCGGGCGATCCGGTCGCGGTCCTCGGCCCGGAAGGTGACGTCGAAGGTGTAGTGGCCTCCCGCCGCGTGGTCCACCTCGCCGGCCATCGCGAGCGGAGAGACGAAGTCCTTCGCTGCCGCCGGCGTGAGGAAGTCGGAGACGTAGACGCCGTTCACCTTCGGTGGCGGGTACCCGGGCGGCATGCCGACGACGCAGACCCGCTTGCCGGCGCGCGAGAGCCGGTCCCAGATCTGGGGGTACCGGACCGTCTGGGGCGTCGGGGTGTAGGTTGACCAGTAGGAGCGGGGCCGACGGTGGCGGAAGCCGTAGATTCCGAGCGAGCCCGGGTCGACGCCGCTGAACATCACCGCCCAGGCGGGGACGGTGATCGGCGGGTCGATAGTGCGGAGCGTGCCGAACTGGCCGGAGCGCATGAGTTCGCGGACCTTCGGCATCCTCGGGGCGAACCGGTCGAAGAGGAACTTCGGGGGGACCGAGTCGAGGCCCAGAACGAGGACGCGAGGCGACGGGGGGGTCATCGGTCGCTCTCGACACCCCCGAGGCTATAGGGTTGCCGATGTGCCGCCGGCGGAATCGTCGCGTTACGGGCCGGTTTGCGCATCCGGTGACTCCTTCCGCAGCATGTTTAAGGGCGCCCAACACGGCGTCCCCCCCATGATTCCCCCAGCGCACGGCGGTCATCTGGTCGATCGGTTGGCGAGCGCGAGCGAGCGGGAGCGGCGCCAGGGGGAGCGGAAAGCGCTCCCGCTCGTGCGCCCGTTCATCGACCAAGTTTACGATGCCGAGAAGATCGGCCTCGGTGCCTACAGCCCCCTTACGGGGTTCATGGGCTCGGAGGTGGTCGAGGCGGTGCGGGCCCACGGCACGCTCCCGGGCGGTCTGCCGTTCCCGATCCCAATCGTGTACGCCCCGCCCGCCGGCCCCGACCTGGAAACGCTCCGCGCGCTGAAGCCGGGCGACGAGGTCGGGCTGCTCGACGGCCAGGACCGGCTCTTCGCCCTCCTGCGCCTGGAGGAACGGTTCCCCCTCGACCGCGCGGCGATCGCCCAGTCGGCGTTCGGCACCACCGACCCCCGGCACCCGAACGTCGCCGACCTCTTAGCCTGGGGCGAGGAGGCCTACGCCGGCCCCATCGAGCTCCTCGAGCGGCTCGACCACGCCGCGGGCTCCCTCGAACTCTCGCCCCGGGAGACGCGGGAGGAGTTCGCCCGGCGCGGCTGGTCGACGGTCGCCGCCTACCAGTGCCGCAACCCGCCGCACACCGCCCACGAGTACCTGCAGCGGCTGACCCTCGAGCGGGAGGAGGTCGACGGGCTGTTCATCCAGCCGGTCGTCGGGCGGCTCAAGAAGGGCGACTACCGGCCGGACGTGATCCTGGCCGCGTACCGCGAGCTCATCCGGGCCTACTATCCCGCGAACCGGGTCTTCCTTTCCTCGCTCTCCGTCACGATGCGCTACGCCGGCCCCAAGGCGGCGCTCTTCTACGCCATCGTCCGGAAGAACTTCGGCTGTAGCCACTACATCGTCGGACGCGACCAGGCGGGGGTCGGCTCCTACTACGACCCGTACGCCTGCCACAGGATCTTCGACCGGTTCGACATAGGCGTCACGCCGCTGCGGTACGAGGAGACCTTCTTCTGCCACCGGTGCGGCTGGATGGCGACGCCGAAGACCTGCGCCCACGACGCGGCGGAGCGGGTGGCGACCAGCCAGACGCGGATCCGTCAGGCGCTCGCGAACCGGGAGCCGCTCCCGACGGAGATCATCCGCCCTGAGGTCGCGGCGATCCTCGGCGGGACGGAGAACGTCCTGAACTAGCGGTCGGCCTGCCCCACCGGCGCCCTCCGCGCGGACCGACGGACCTGCGGCGGGGCGCGAGAATCCCCGCGACGCCGGCGAGGAGGAGGGGCGACGCGCCGGGTCCACGCCCGCCCTCGCGAGGTGGGCGGTGCCACCCACCGGGGGGGTGACGTGGAAGGCGTAGACCTTGCCGTCGGCGTTCCCGCAGAAGATCCACCCGTCCTCGGCGACACCCTCTTCCATCGCCGAGGGAAGAAGATCGACGGCGCCGGGGTCTTCCGCGACGCCGTCCGCTCCTCGGCGAACTCCGTGGTCTACGACCGCGGCCTCAACCTCCTCGTCCTCGCCCTGAGGGTGCGGCCCCCGTGGGGCGGCGAGCCGCTCGCCCTCCCCCTCGCCGTCCGACTCCACCGCAAGCACGGCCCACCCTCCTCGACCTCGCTTCCGAGGCGATCCGTCGGCTCGCCGAGCGGTTCCCCGATCGAGAGTTTCACCTCATCGCCGACGGGGCCTACGTGCCCCTCGCCGGGTGGGCGCTCCCCCACACCGCCGTCACCTCCCGAATCCGGCGGGACACAGCCCTCTACGACTTCCCCCCGCCCCGTCGCTAGGGACAGGTCGGTCGACCGCCGAAGAAGGGCCCTCGGTTCGCGCCGCTGCCCCGATGGGCGAACCATACCCGCAACGGCTGGGCGACGGCGGTGGTGGACCGGCGGGGCCGTATCGATGAGCGGCTCCTGTTGGCCCGGGAGGCGCTGTGGTACCATGTCTGCGGCGCTCGTCCCATCCGGGTCGTGGTGAGCCGCGACCCGAAGGCGCACGAACGGGACGACTTCCTGTTCACCACGGATCTCGAGTTGAGCCCGGGAGCGGTGGTGAGCCACTACTTCGGGCGGTGGCCCATCGAGGATACGCTGAGGTCGAGCAAGCAGAGTCTCGGGGGCGAGGAGCCGCAGAGCTGGAAGGGGAAGGGTCCGGAGCGAGCGGCCTCGCTCGCGTTCTGGCTCTACAGCTTGGTGTGGATATGGTATCTGGAGAGCCATGGGCCGACGCCACGGCTCGTGAAGCTCCCGTGGTATCCGAAGAAGGTCCGGCCCTCGTTCGTGGACGCGGTGTCAGCGCTGCGGGCAGAGACCTGGCAGGACAGGGTTTCCGCGAAGTCCGAGGGAGAACGCGGAGTTCGCGAAATCACCCGGTCGATGGTGGAGGTGTTGGCGTTGTCACCATAGTAAGGCGCCCTCTCACCGGGACTCCCGGAGGGGGCCCGGAAGCGCGAATGACGACCGATATTGAAAACGCTTTCAAGCCCCAGCCAAGGTGCGGAAAGTAGGACCCAGAAGCCGGAAGAACCTGTTTTCCAGGGGGTCCGTCTGCGAAAAGGCAGGTTAGGGGCCCGGGGTACCGGACGGCAGCCGGTCGGGAATCTCCGAGGGATCCGCCGGTGACCGGCGGAGCGCCGTATCGATCCGGTCCAGCTGCTGGGAGGCCGCGTCGAACCGGCCGGCCTCGATCTCACTGAGGGCATGGCGCACAATCTTCAGGGCGACCGCTTTCGCCGGGTGGTCGTTCGGGAGCTCTCCGACCCGGGCCACCGAATCGCGTATCCGCGAGATGAGCTCGGGCGGAGGGCTCGCCGGTGGGGTCCGCTTGGGAGCCGCAGCGCGGCCCGGTCCGGGCGACCGCTTCCGCAGCGTTGGTCCCGCCGGCGGGGTCGACGGGGGCGGCGGCCGGCGGCGACGGAGGAAGGCGCCGAGGAGCACCACGACGACGAGGAGCACCGCCCCGCCGACGAGGTACGGGGCGTCGGCGAGGATCGTGGTGAGCGGGCTCTGCACGTGGGCGAAGTCGATGATCGTGTGGAGCGCCGTTCCGTTCACGTGGACCCAGCCGCTCGCGGGCGACGCGAGGTAGCCACCCGGCGGGGTGACTTCGTAGGGGAAGCTACCGTTCGGGGAGAGGAGGGTGATTGACCCATTCGAGGTCGAGTAGGTGACCCCGTCGAACTGGAGCGACCAGGGCGTGCCGGTCTTGAGCCCGGACTGATTGAACTGGACCGCGTAGGTGAGCTCGGTCCAGACGATGCCGATTGTGACGGCGACGCCGGCGACCGTCACCTTGCCGTGGGAGGGCGACGGTCGCCAGCCGTCGATTGGCAGCACCGCGTAGGCGAACGTCCCCCGGGGGAGATTAACGGTCAGCGTCACGCCCCGGGAGCTCACGATCGAGCCGTTCACGGCGACCGACCAGGTGGTCCCGGCGGCCAGGCTGGTCTGCTCGAAGACCACCGGGAAGGTCGTGGGCACGAACGTGATGAGCTCGGTGACATCGAAGCCCGAGACTCGGAGCTTCCCCGTGAGCTTCGAGGTCGTGTACTGCGGGTACGGCAGCACGGTGTAGGAGTAGGTGCCGTTCGGCTCCTGGAAGCTGATCGATCCCCTGGCGGTGCCGAGCAGACCGCTCAGAATCACCGACCACTCCGCCCCTGCCGGCAGCCCGGCCGGCACGAAGGTGACGTTGTAGTGGGCTCCCGAGCCGTTCCCCGCCGCGCCCCGCGTAGAACTCGGGCCATCTGCCGCCACGGCCGTGAGCTTCGGTGGCAGCGCGGGGGGGACGGCGAGGGCGGGTGGACCCCCCCGACCCTCGACCCGCGCGCCCGAGGGATGGGGATTCCGCGTTGGGAGGGCACCGCCCGGGACGCCGAGGAGGACCAGCGCGACCACCAGCAGCGCCCCGAGGGGCGGACCGATCCTTCGGCCGGAGGAGGGCGAGACCCACCCAGAGCGTGCCACAGGATTCCCGGGTCGGTCGGGGCGACCGACCCGCCGTCGAGCCAAGTCCTCCTACTTAACGGTTGAAGCGGGGGTCTCAGTCCGCGCCCGGTTCGCAGGACCGCGCCGTCGCGGACGGGCACCCGGAGCGCGACCGCGCCGGGAAAGGAAGGGCTATGCCCCCGCACGGCCACGCCGGCAGGGCGTCCGAACATGAGCTCGGGGTCGATCTTCCACACCTACGACGTCCGAGGACGGTACGGGGTGGAGATTGGCCCGGAGGAGGTCCGACGGCTCGGGCGGGCGATCGCCGGCGTGCTCCCCGGGCCGTTCCTCATCTGCCGGGACACTCGTGTCGAGTCCCGCCGGTTCGAGCGCCACCTCCGGCGCGGTCTCGCTGGGGCGACGGTGCATGGGCTCGGGCTCCTGTCGACGCCCGCCGCGGCTTTCGTGGCGTGCTGGGCCGGCCGGACTGCGCTCGTCTGCTCGCCTTCCCACAACCCTGTCGGAGAGGTCGGGCTCAAGGGGTTCGACGCGACCGGCGCCCTCTTCTCGGGAGAGTGGGGCCGGATCCGCTCGGCGTACGATTCCGCTCCTGCTGCCGCCGGCGGCACCGACCGGGTCCGGAAGCCCCGGCGCCCTGCTCCCGCGCCGGTCTCCTCGCGCGCGGCGGTGGCGGCGTACATCGGACATATTCGCCGGGAGCTCGAAGGAGCACCCATTGTCCTCGACCCCCGCGGCGGCGCGGTCTGCCGGCTCGCTGAAGGCGCCGCCGCCGCCTCCCGCGCCGTGGCCAGCTTCCTCGACGGGGTGCCCTCGCCCACATTCCACGGCCGCTCGCCGGAACCACGGCCGGAGGAGCTGGGAGGGCTTTCGACGGAGGTCCGGCGCCGGCGCGCGCTGCTCGGCGCAACCTTCGACGGCGACGGGGACCGGGTCCTCTTCGTGGACGCGAGGGGGCGGTACGTCGCGCCGGAGATCGTGGCGCTGGCGCTCCACCGCGCCCGGGGGTCCGCGGCCGGGGTCCTCGTCGCCTCCGCCGACGTCTCGCCGAGGATGGAGCGGTTCGCCCCCGTGGCCCGGTGCCGGGTGGGCAGCCGGTTCGTCCTCGAGACGATGCGACGGCGGCGTTCGACGGTGGGGGTGGAGGGCTCCGCGCACCTGTACTCCGGAAGCGACCTCGGCAGCTCCGACGGGCTCGCCGTGGCCCTGGAGCTGCTCGGGCTGGTGCGACGCGACCGTGCCCTCCTCGACCGCCTCCGGGCGGAGGTGGGCCCGT
>DAHVAA010000004.1 GCA_027314845.1 Thermoplasmata archaeon
TTCTCGACCCACAACGTCCTCAACCAGACCCGCGGGAACTACACCGTCGCCGTGGGCGTCGGGCAGAACGTCACTTTCTCGGACCTGAACTCGCTCTACCCGGCCGGAACGAACGGGACGAAGTTCGTCTGGCAGTTCGGCGATTCGACGGGGGCGACCACCTCGACCGCCACCACCAACCACACCTACTCGGCCGCGAGCGGCTCGACTCCCTACACCGGGAGCCTGACCATCACGAGCTCGGGCGGGCTCACCGACTCAACCACCTTCCACGTCTGGGTGAGCTCCGGGCCCGTGACCGCGGGCCTCGCCAACAACGCGAGCGCCAACGAGACGAAGTCGGTGGGTAGCACCACCTACCTCTACGTGAACTGGGGCACGACGCTCCAGTTCAACGCGACCCCCAGCACCGCCCAGATCTCCGCGGGCGCGCCGGTCGCTGGCGCGGTCGCCGTTGCCTCCTACCGCCTCAGCACGTGGCAGGGATTCTCGGTAACGGTCGCGAACTACTCCGTCTCGCAGGGGAGCGCCTACCTCTCGTTCTCGAACCTGAGCTATCAGTTCCTCGGGGGCGGCTCGTACCTCTCCCACGGGGTCGTGAACGGGAACTCAGTCGCCTTCCGCGGCTGGCAGTACAACCTGACCCTGACCGTCTGGTCGTCGACCGGCCAGTCGGCGAGCACCACGCTCGTGGTCCTGGTGAACGACACCGAGAAGCCGGTCTCGGCGTTCCAGATCCTGAACGCGGCGGCGAAGCCGATCTCGGGGACCGGGATCGTCGCGGGCTCGAACGCCTCCGCCTTCGTCCAGCTCAACGCCGTGAACGCGAGCGACCCGCACAACGGCTCGGTCGTGTCGTACTACTGGCTCATCACGAACTCGGGCGACTCGTCGATCCACATCGGGATCAACATGACCTCGGTGCGGCCGTACCCCGGCCTGTGGCTCGCGGCCAAGGCGAACGCCTACCTCGTGAACCTCACGGTCGGCGACGCGAACGGGAACTTCGGCTACACGAACCAGACGCTGACGGTGTCGGTCAACTCGACCATCACACCGATCATGTCGGCCGGTCCGCTGCACGTGCCCGCGACGCTCACGGACGGGACCGCCTACACGATCTGGATCAACGTGACGACGGGCGGCGGCGCGAAAGCCGTGGCGCAGAACGTGCAGGTCGCGTTCTACTTCACGACCCCCGGCGGGACGAGCCGCACGTACATCGCCGGCACCCCCTCGTCGGTGGAGTTCTACAACTACACCTCGCCGAACGTTGTCAACACGGTGTCGATGGCCTCGGGGACGCTCGCGAAGCTTGCGTACAACGTGACGGTGCGCGCCGTGGTCACCTGGACCCCCGCGGTCTCGGGGAACTACCAGCTCTACGCGAACGTCAGCGCCTCGAACCAATTCGCGGGCAACACCAACACCCCGAACGTCTCGAGCGCCGCGATCACGATCAATCCGAACCCCACCACGCAACTCCTCGAGTACGTGGCCATCGGCGTCGCGGTCGTGGTCGTGCTGGGCCTGATCATCTTCTACTACCGCCGCCGCTCGCACCGAGGCAGTACGCCGAAGTCGAGCTCGGGACGGTCCGGCCTCGAGCGCGGCTCGAAGCGGGCCGACCAGGACGAAGAGGACGAGGACGACTCGTAGACCGACCGCCTGAGTTCGGGCGAACCCTTTCCTCGAGCGCTTTTCCACGATGCCCGCCGTCTCGGCGGGTCCGTGCTGCCCTTCAGCGTGGGGGTCGGGTCCGGGACAGTTCGGCGCGGGCCGTCGAGGGCGCGATCAGCCGTACGGGCCGACTTCGTCCAACAGGTCGACGTGGGTCAGGAGCATGCGGCGGCAACAGTAGCGCTGGAGGCCCAGCGCATCGAGGACCACGCCGGCGTTCTCGCCCCGCGCGGTCCGCTCACGGTACTCGTCCCAATGCTGGCCGATCACCGCGCCGCAGGTGAAGCAGCGCACGGGGATCATCATCGTCATATTCGGAACCCTCCGTCCGCCTCAGCGGTACGACTTCTGGCGCCGCTTGCGGGCCCCACGGCCCCCCGGGCGCTTCGGGAGCTTGCGGCGGGGGTCGTTCACGATCAGCGAGCGGTCGTAGTGCTTGAACTGCTCCCGAAGGCTCGCGTCCTTCAACCACTCGAGCAGCCCGCGCGCGACCGCCGTGCGGGCCGCGGACGCCTGGCCGATGACGCCCCCGCCCGAGGTGACGACGGCGATGTCGAGCGCCTTCGCGCGCTCTCCGACCATGAGCAGCGGTTCCTGGATCTTCTGACGGACGATCTCGGGCTCGACGAGCTCGAGCGGGCGGTCGTTGTAACGGACGAGGCCGATCCCCTTGCGCACCGTGGCGCGTGCGATGGCGGCCTTCCGCTTGCCCGTGGTGAGGACGACGTTGGGCATCTTCATACGTGGGCTCCGAGCAATCGAGTGATCGCTTCCAACGTGAGGGGAGATCGGACGGACGGGCGTGCCTTCGCCGCCGCGAGCGTCTCGGACGCCTGCCCCGAATAGCTCGGGGGGACCCCGATGTGGACCTCGAGGCGCGCGAAGGCGAGCTTCCCCCGGGTCTTGAGATGGGGCAGCATGCCGCGCACGGACCGTCGGAAGATGCGGTCGGGGTAGCGGGGGTAGTGCGGGCCGCTACGCTTGGAACCGCGCGCGCGCTCGGCGGTGTAGTGCGCGAGAACGTGCGCCCGGCTGCCCGTGACGACCGCTTTCTCGGCGTTCACCACGACGATCGTCTCGCCTTTCAACAGGCGTTGGGCAATGAGGCTGGCCGCACGGCCGACCACCAGGCCGCCCACGTCGATCACCGTGGCGCCGGGAGTCATGGCAGCTTCAGGCAAGGAGTCGCACCCCCGCGCCGTCCGGGTGGGACTTGATGAGGTCGCGCAGGGAGAGGGCGGATCCCCCCGCGGCATGGATCTTGGACCGTGCGCCGGCCGAATAGGCGAACGCCGCGACCGTCAACCGCTTCGTGAGCGGGCCGTCAGCGAGCAGCTTGCCCGGCACGATGACCGTCTCCTCCGCGTCCGTGAGCCGCTCAAGATGACCGACGTTCACCGGGGTGACCTGGTGCCGAGCCCGTTCGAGCCGGTCGGCGACCGACGCCCAGATCGGGGCGTGCTGGGAGCGGGCCGTCCGCCGGAGCTCGCCGAGGAGGCGGACGAGCTCAGTGTTCTGCTTGCGAACAGTACGGGCCATGGGCGGGACGCCTCCGACCCGGGTGCTCGATATAAGCGTTGCCGCCCGAGGAATCCTCTCTAAAGCCCCCGTCCACCGGCGGCGGAAGAACTCGCCGACGAACACTTCCGATACTCACCAACGGTTAAATACGCGCCCCCGCCATTCGCGCGCCGAGGCCCTCCCCATGCGCAAGTTCCTCACCGAGCTCCGAGGCAAGACCGTGATGACCAACGACGGACAGATCCTCGGACTCATCGACAACTTCGTCGTCGACACCCTGACGGGCGGGATCGCCCACGTCCTCGTGACCCCGAGCGAGGACGTCGAGCAGCGACTGTTCCAGAGCGATGCGTCCGGCCGCCTCGTGCTCCCCTTCAAGAGCATGCGAGCGGTGAAGGATGTCGTCGTGATGGACATTGGGAAGTGAGCCCTCTCCCCGCCCTCTGATCTCGGTCGTCATCACCGTCCGGAACGAAGCGGCCCACCTGCCGGCGCTGCTCGACAGCCTCCTCGCCCAGGAGCGCCCTTTCGAGGTCGTCCTCGTCGACGCCGAGAGCCGCGACGGGACGTTCGAGATCGCACGGGGCTACGCGGCCCGCTACCCGGACCTGTTTCGGGTCTACCGCCGGCCCGGTTCCCGGGGAATCGGGCGCAACGCGGCGGTCGCCCAGGCCAAGGGCGAGTTTATCGCCTTCACGGACGGCGACTGCTTCGCCGACTCGAACTGGCTCGCTCGCCTGCGCGACGCACTGAAAGAGGCGCCGGTGGTCGCCGGTCGAACAGTCTCGGTCGGCAAGCCCCGGTATGGCCAGCTCGGTCGGGTGGAGCTGTTCCAGAGCGGATACGACGTGACCTACCCATCCTGCAATCTCGCCTACCACCGCGAGATCTTCCACCGGCTCGGAGGGTTCGACCCCCGGTTCATCACCGCCGAGGACATCGACCTCAACCTGCGGGCGGTCCGGGCCGGCGCCTCGATCGCCTATCGGCCGGACGCGGTGGTCTACCACCACGGCCGCACGACGTTCCTCCGGTTCCTGTACCAGGCGTTCTGGAACGGCTACGGCCGAAAGCAGCTCACCGAGAAGCACGGGAGCCTGTGGGGTCGATATCGGGTCCGCCGCCTCATTTCGGGTCAGCGGGGACCGATCGCCTGGGCGAGACTGGCCGCGGCGCTCGCCGGCTACGGAGCCCGCGTGGTGACCGGCTCCCAGCGTCGCCTGACAAGCCCTGGCGCGGCCCGCTAGCGACCGAAGAGTCCATCGGCCGACGCCCGAACGTGCGAGCGAGAGCGCGACGCGAGAACGCGTCCCAACGTGCGGCGCGAGCCGTCGGCTCAGTTCGCCTTCAGGAGGTCGGCGACCTTCGCGACCTCGCCGAGCACCTTCGAGATGTCGGCGGTCTGGTCGACCACCGCGACCAGGAGCGCCTTCTTTCCGCTCCCGACGATGATCGTCTTCGAGTCGTTTCCCTCGATCACGATGCGCTCCGGGGGGGAGCGGTTCAGCTCGGTGTTCGCGGTCGCCGCGGCACCGAGGATGGTAGCGCACATGATCGCAAACGTCTCGGTGTAGACGCCCGCCGGCACATCGGCGTACAGCACGAGGCCGTCGCGCGATACCAGCGCGGTCGCGATGCCCCCGATGCGGGCCTTCAGGTCTTTGATGACCGCCCCGACGTTCCCGGTTGCCATCATCAGCTTGCCGACCTTCCTACAGCTCCTCGATGCGGAAATGGCATTCGGGGTGGCCGGTGCTGGCGCACATCTCTTCCGTACACTTAACACGCCCCCCTTTAAAACGTTCGTAGAACTCGCGGAGCATCCCCCGGAGACGGTGGCAGGTGGGGATGTCGCTCGGGGCGACCTCGATCGACCCGCGCACGACCACGTCTCGGTCTCCGAAGGTGATCGACTCGACCCAGCCTCGCTCCTTCAGGAGATGGCCCGCGCGCTCGAAGTACTTCGCGCGGTCCTTCAGAGCCTCGTCGGCCATTCCAGAACCGATGACCGATCCCTCCTTGAAGAACAGACCGTGGCAGGCGTGGGACATCACCCCCTCGTAGAGCTCCTTGATCTGCCGGAGCTCACCCTGGTCGATTTTGACCGACCGCATGGACGGGGCGGGCACCGCCGGTCCGCGTATATATGTATTCAGTCGAGCGGGGGCTACGCGCCCGGCCCTTCTTCCTCGTCGGAGGCCGCCGCACCGCGGGCGAGCGTCGTTTCGAGGTCGTCAAGGCTGGCCATCCTTCCGGCTTGGACCTTGGTCCACGCCTCGTGACGGTCGAGGAGGACGGAGGCGAAGCCAACGCGGGCCGCGGCCCGAACGTCGCTCCAGAAGAGGTCGCCGACGTAGCCGACCCGCTCCGCCGGAACCCCAAGTCGCTCGGCGGCCGCTCGGAACGCCGCCGGATCCGGCGCGACCGGGCCGGGAGGATCGCCGGTACCGACCAGGAGGTCTTCCTTGAGACCGGACCGGCGGAGGAGCCAGCGCGCCGACTCGATCGGAAGCGGAGTGACGACCCCCACCCGGACGCTCGCGGCGCCGAGCCGTTCGAGGACCCGCGCAACATCGGGATAGCGCTCGACCTCGTCCATCGGCCGGAGGATGCGCCGGACCACCGCCTCGGTTTCGGCCGGGGGCAACGGGTGGCCGGCGATGGTCCAGAGAGTATTGGCGAGATGGTCCGTGAGTGCCGCCAGGTCGGCGGGCGGAGCTTTGCCGCGCAGTCCCTGCCAGCGGCGACGGTCCCACGCCTTGAGCGCGCGGCGCACGGCGGCTCGGACGCGGCGGTCGCCGAGCACCGGTCCCTGCGGTCGCCACGCCCACTGCCAGAGGGCCGGGGTGTGGAACGGAACGAGGACATCGTCGAGGTCGAACAAGACGGCATCGAGCTCGCCCGCGCCGTAACGGAGCGCCATGCTCGACCCTCCCGAGGGCTCAGCCGCGCCCGCTCTTCTGCAGCTCGAGCAGGTCCTCGGTGGAGACTTTCTCGCCCTTCTTCAGGCGGGCAAGGAAGTCCTCCTCCCGCGGAGGCTCGGCCTCGCCCCACGAGGGCGGAGCTCGGCCGCCCCGGGCCGCGTAGAGGAGCTTTTCGATGTCTCGAACCTCCTCGATCGCGGCGATGTGCTGCCGGTGCGCTTCGTCGGCCTGGGCCTTCACCTCGAGGAGCTTCGCTTGCACCTCGTCGGCCTGCCGCCGTAGCTCGTCCACCGACTCGTAGAGGCCCACCATGCCCTCGTGCTCGCGCTGGGCGTCCTCCGCCGAGCGTCCGACAGCGGCGTGATGCTTTTCCGCCTCGTCGCGGGCTTCCGCGAACGCCTTCATCGTCTGCTCGACCTCCGGGTCCTGACGGAGCTCCTGGTCCTGCTCCCGGATCGCGGCCTCGAGGCGCTTCATTTCCTCGATCACCCGCTTCTCCTGTTCCCCGGTAAGCGCGGTCGTCATGTGACGGAACTCGAGCTCCTTGAGCTCCTTGCGTAGTCGCCAGACCGGAACGGCCCCCGGCCGCGGAGTGCGCGCCCGCTTCAGCTCCTGGACCTTGTCCCCGAGCTCCTGGAGCTTACCGTTCCATTCCTCGCGCAGCCGTTTCTCCTCGCGGACCTGGCTGTTAAGAAGGTCCCGCTGGCGCCGGTGCTCCTGCGCTTCGGCGCTCTTGAAGTGCAGCTCGTCCAGGATGCGCGAGCGTTCCTCGGCGGTCGCGCGCGCGTCGGCGTTCAGGCGGTCCCTGCGCGCACGGGCTTCGTCCGCGCGCGCGTTCGACTCCGCGCGGCGCTTGTCCAGTTCTTCGGTCGCGTCGTTCAAACGGCCACCGCTCAGCCCCGGGAAATCGCCCGGTCGGGGAGCCGTTCGACAAATGCGCGCGATATAAAGGCTTCCGACGGACTGCCACGGGCGTTTCGCCTGCCACGTCACACTAATATGCCGAGTCCCGGATGAAACCGCTCGTGGAAGAGGTCGGCCGCATCTTCGGCGACGTCGGGTTGGGTCAGTTCCAACTCAACCTCGCCCGACCGGTCGAGCGGGGCGACTACCTCGCGGTCGAGGACGAGCTGCACGGCAAGGTCCTCTGCCAGCTCGACGACCTCCGGCGGAAGAGCGACTTCGACCTCGAGCGGGCCGGGGCCGCAGCGACCGCCGTGGAGACCCCGATCCACGAGAATCTGCTCGGCATCGCACGGATCATCGGCTACCGGGACGGCCAGGGGCTCGTGAAGCTCCCCACCATTCCATTCCGGCCCGGGGCCCATGTCTATCGGGCCGAGGAGCCGCTCATCGCCGAGGTCCTGGGCCTAAAACACCGCGCGAACAGCGGCGCGTATGTCGGACTCCTGCGCAATCACGCACTCAAGGTCGAGCTCGACATCAACCAGCTCGTCCAGCGACACGTGAGCGTCCTCGCCAAGACCGGCGGGGGGAAGAGCTACCTCCTCGGGGTCCTGATCGAAGAGCTCCTCCGGCACAAGGTCACCTGCGTGATCATCGACCCTCACGGCGAGTATGGCTCGCTCCGGTTCCCCGCCGAGAAGAACGGCGTGCATGCCCGCTTCAACGTGGAGTCCCAGGGATTTGGTCGGCAGGTCCAGGAGTACTCGCCGGATGCGACGCTCAACCCGAGCGCGAAGCCGCTTACCTTCTCGTTGCGCCACATTGACCCGCGCGACCTCCTGGTCTTCATGGGACTGACGAACGTCAAGACCTTTCTCGCGCCGCTCAAGCAGCTGATCGAGCGGGTCGGCAGCGCGAACCCGGACTACACGGTACGGGACCTCGTCCGTGCGGCCGAGGCCGGAGAGGGGATCGTCGCGGAGACGCTCCACGAACGGCTCGAGTACGTCGAGCAGACGAAGTTGCTCGGCCCCGTGGGGACGAGCCTCAATGACCTCGTGAAGAAGGGCGAAGCGACCCTCATCAACCTCCGCGGGGTCGCCCCGGACGTCCAGGAGCTCGTCGTGGCCCGGATCGCCCTGACGCTCTTCGAGAACCGCAAGAAGGACAAGATCCCCCCGTTGTTCCTCGTCATCGAGGAGGCGCACAACTTCGCGCCCCAGCAAGGGACCGCGACGTGCTCGCGGGTCCTCAAGAACATCGCGAGCGAGGGCCGAAAGTTCGGCCTGGGCCTCTGCGTGGTCACGCAGCGGGCGGCGCGGATCGACAAGAGCGTGCTGTCCCAGTGCAACACCCAACTCATCCTTCAGGTCACGAACCCGCTCGACCTGAAGGCGATCGCCCAGTCGATCGAGGGGCTCACCTCGGGGATGACCGAAATGATCCAATCGCTCCCTGTCGGGGTCGCCTTGATCACGGGCGGAGGCTACCACACTCCGCTGTTCTGCGAGGTCCGTCCCCGCGCGACCCGCCACGGCGGGGAGAGCGTGCAGATCGTCGCGGCGTGAGCCGGCGCAAAGAGCCATGGCGAGCCGCCGCTCCCTCCGGGCCGTGCCCCGGATCACGCTCGCGCCGAAAACCGTGCGACGGAAAGTGTTCGGACGAGATCCGGCCACGTATGACCGGGTTCGCCCCGGCTACCCGGATCGCATCTACGAGATCCTCGAGACGCGATGCGGCCTCCGACCCGGGGCTGCGACCTTCGAGATCGGCCCGGGGACCGGGATCGCTACGCGCGAGCTCCTGCGTCGCGGAGCCGGACCACTGACCCTGATCGAGCCGGACCGCCGGATGGCTCGCTACCTCCAGTCGTCCCTCGGGCGGGCCGGGCGGGTCGCCAAGGTCCAGGTAGCCGCCTTCGAGCGGGCCGTGCTCCCGGAGAACGCGTTCGACCTCGGTGTGGCCGCCACCAGCTTTCACTGGCTGCCGGAGCGACGCGCCCTGCGCAAGGTGGCCAGGTCCCTCCGCCCCGGGGGATGGTGGGCCGCATGGAGCAATCACACGGGCGGCCCGTCGAGGGCGAGCCCGTTCCTGCGGGCGATCCAGCCCCTCTACCGACGGCTCTTCCCCCGGGGCCGGCCACCGACCCGGGCCCGGGCGCGAGCCTATCACCGCGCCCGCCTGCACGCGCTCCGCTCAGTCCCGCGGTTCGAACACATCGCCTCCGAGGAAGTGTCTTGGTCCCTCCTGCTAGGGACCGAACGTCTCGTGGAGCTCTGGGGAACGTTCTCCGAGATCGCCACCCTCCCTCCCCGACCCCGCCGGGAGTTCCTCGACGGCCTCCGACGCATCGCCGACGAGCAGTTCCACGGCCGAGTGCGGGTCCCGATGACAACGCGGGTGTACACCGCGCGGAGGGCCGGAGGAGAGAGGAGTCGCGGGAGGGGCTAGGCGCGCGATGCATCCTGGAGATAACGGGTGACGAGCCGGACCCCGAACGCCGTCATCCCGAGATTCTGGTACGACGGCTGGTACTTGTAGGTCGTGAGCGAGGTGTACGCCGGACCGGCGATATCGAGGTGCGCCCACGGCGTTCCTCCCACGAACGTCTCGAGGAACGCAGCGGCGGTCAGCATGCCCGCGGGCGGGATCTCCGTGGAGTTGCGCACGTCGCCGAGATCGCTCTTGACGAGCTCGCGGTGATAGTCGGTGAGCGGCATTCTCCACACGGGTTCGCCGGTCGCCGCGGACGCGGCGAGCAGTCCTTGCGCGAGCCGGTCGTCCGTCGAGACCAGGCCGGCGGTATCGTCGCCGAGCGCGACGACCTCGGCGCCGGTAAGCGTGGCGAGGTCGATGACCTCGTCCGGCTTGTACTGCTGGACGGCGTACGCCAACCCGTCCGAGAGCACGACCCGGCCTTCGGCGTCGGTGTTGAGGACCTCGATCGTCTTGCCGCTGTAGGTCTTGACGACGTCCCCCGGTCGGTAGGCCGAGCCCCCGGGCAGGTTCTCCGCGGCACAGAGGACCCCGATGACGCGGGGAGGGACCTTGAGCGTCGCCGCCGCGCGTAGGATCCCGAGGACGGCGACCGCCCCGGACTTATCGAACTTCATCTGCGCCATGCTCGCGGCCGGCTTGAGGGAGAGGCCGCCGGAGTCGAACGTGATCCCTTTCCCGACCACCGCGACCGTCTTGCCGCGCTTCGACCCACCGGGGTACTCGAGGACGATCATGCGGGGAGGGTGGACCGAGCCGCCTCCGACCGCGAGCAGGCCGCCGCAGTGCATCTCGGCGAGCTTCTTCTCGTCGAAGACCGTGACCTTGAGGCCGAGCTCTTTGCCCAGGGTCCGGGCCTCTTCGGCAAGCCGCTCGGGGGTCGCGGTGTCGGCCGGAAGGTTCCCGATATCCCGGGTCCAGACGACGGAGTCGTCAAGTTCGCTCTGCTCCGCGACCGCCCTCTTGAGCGCCGCCTCTTCGCGGGCGAACTCCTCCCCGAGGTGGATCGTCGCTTCTTCGACGTTCCCCTCGGTCTTCGTCTTGTACTTCACGAACTCGTACGCCCCGAGCGTCGCGCCGTCCACGATCGCCCGGACGGCCGACTCGCTGGTCGTCGGCTCGACCGCAAAGGACGGAAGGCGGAAGGCGAGCGTGCGGACGCCCTTACCCCGGAAACCACGGACGATCGAGGCCGCCGCGCGGCGCACGGTCTCCGCGCTGTACTTCGCGCGCGGGCCGACCCCGATCACGACGAGCCGACCCCGCCCGTCCGGACGGTGGAAGACCGTGAACTCCTTCGGCTTGCCCCGGATCTCCTTCTTTTCCCCCGCGCGGCGCACGAGACCTTACGTCGCTTCGTCCTCTCGGGCGAGGGCGTGTGGGAACGACTCGTCCTTCTCGGACCGCTCAAAGACGACGGACGCGATCGCGTCCGCCCCGGCGGTCAGACCGTCACGACGGTCGACCTGGACCTTCATGGGTCCACTCGACCTAGAAAGACGGTCGGATCTTCTGGCGGTCGATGCGGATGCCGGCCGGGGTGATCGCGAGTAGGTTCTTGGCGATCCCGGCCACGTCGCCACCGGTGTCCTTCGCGACGTTCTTCAAATCGACGCTCATCCGCTTCACGGCCATCTGGTCGTTCGCGATCGATGTATAATCGAGCAGCACGATGTCGCCCTGGTAGGCGAGCTTGGTGACCTGGTGGAGGTCCTCGAACCGGAGGATCTCGGCGAGACGAACGGTGCCGCGGGAGCCCGCGAGCGCGCCGGCCTCGTCCTCGAACTGCATCGCGCCGAGGTCGAGGAACGAGCCCTCTTCCAACGTGTCCGACCCGTGGTGTCGCCGAAGGATTCCGCTTTTCTTCATCATGGAGACGCGCCCCGCTTCCGAGCGCCTCGACCGATAGGTCGCTTATTAAGCATATTGTTGCACGTGACCTAGCCGGAGTCGGGCGCCGACCGGTCGACCGCGATGTCGGGTCGGGGGAACCGGAGGCAGAAGGTGACCCGGTAGACCTCTTGGCCGTTCTTTCGGCCGAACAGGCTCGCCGACTCCTTGACCGGGACCCCGTACCGCTGCTTCGCGAGCTTCGCGATCGACCGGGCCGGCAGGGTCTCTGTGAAGTAGCAGTCCCACCCCTCGGGGAGCTCCTCGCGCCAGGAGAGCGCTCTCCGCCAGTCCGGGCGAGCTTCCCGGACGAGCTCGGCCCAGATCCGGTCGAGCCGGGCGCGGAGGACGGGGGCCTTCTCGCGCCGCTCGTCCGCACCCCCGCGAAGCTGGATGATCGCGGTGTAGTACCGCCCACTCTTGCGGCTGCAGTCGGGGCAGCTGCGGGAGACGACCTGGACCGTCATGGGGACCTCGACATCGCGAGGGACCCCTCGGAAGACCACGTGAAGGCGGCCAACGAGCTCCCGCTGGTTCGCCGACGCGGCGACCTCCTCCCAGCTGGTGCGTCGGACGCCGACCTCGGGATGTACCTTGAGGAACGGCGCCAGGTCCTCCGCGGTCAAAAGGCGGCTCGACCCCGGACGCTCCCAGTGTCCCCGCCCCTCGCGCGCGCCGCAGTGCGGGCAGACGGTCACCGACCCCTGGCGCCGTGCCGAGACCAGCACCGTTCGGTCCGCCGCGCACGGGGCGCAGACGCCGTCCACCAGCGGTCGGTCGGTCGACCCGCAGACGACGCAGAACTCCTTCGGTTCCATGCCTCCCTTCCGTGCGCGGGGCTACCCGACCATCGCGAAGATCTCGGCGTGGGGGACCCCACCGAGCGTCCCGGCAGCCCCGGGAGCGATGAATCCGCCTTCCTCCGCGAGCTTGATGACCCGTTCCCCGAGGAGGTTCGCGATCGTTGCCCGCTCGAGAGCCCAGAGGACCTCCTCCGAGGAGACCTGACGTTCTCCGTAGAACTGCGAAGTGATTCGGACGGTGCGCCCCGCATCCCCCACGGGCAGGTCCCGGCCGACGAGCTCGGCGTCGCAGGCGGCGACCACGAACTCCGTGCGGACCTTGTGGACCCGCATCACGAACCCGGACTCGGTCACGCCCAGCCCTCCTCTCGGGAAAGGCGACGCGGAGGTTAAATCGCCTCCCGCCAGCGGGCGGCTCAGAACCGGACGAGCTGGAGCTGGTTGGGGCGGGCCTCGATGATCTCGCCCTGGTTGCGCAGCGACTGGAGGAGCGCTTCGGCCTTCGGTATCGGGATCCCGGCTTTCTCGGCCGCTTCGCGGAACTGCTCGATCGCGAAGAAGCCGCCGTGCTCCTCCTGGAGCTCGCGCATGATCCGCATCACGATGTCGAGCCGCTCCCGCTGGCTGTGGCTGACCCCCGACTGGGTCAGGTCGATGTCGAGCTTTCCTTCCTCCGTCATCGACACACGCCGCAGGAACGACTCCACGATGTGGATCGCCCGCTGGGAATCCTGGACCTCGACCATGCCCGAGAGGCGGGCGCGGGCCGCGGCCTCGCTGAGCCGGACCAGGGCCTCGAGCTGGCGGGCCGTGATCGGGACCGGAGCGTTCGGCTCCTCTCCCGCCTTGCGGACGCGGACGTAGTAGTTCTCGAGCTCGTCCAGGGCCGCCTGGGAGAGGGACGGCTTGAGATTCTGGCGCGCGTAGGCGATGTACTTCTTGAGCAGGTCCGGCGAGAACGGGGCCGCCGCGGACCCCCCCGCGCCGACTTCGCCCCGAGTCTCGGCGCCGATATCGCGGTGGGAGGCGAGAATCCGGTTCGCGAGGCGGCGGTCGCGTTCCTGATCGGGCAAGTCCTTGATCGAGAAGATCACATCGAACCGGGAGAGGAGCGTCGGGGGCAGGTCGAGCTGCTCGGCAATGGTCCGGTCGTTCGTGAACCGGCCCCACTTCGGGTTCGCCGCCGCGAGCACCGGGCACCGCGCGTTCAGGGTCGATGTGATGCCGGCCTTCGCGATGGAGACGCTCTGCTGCTCGAGCGCTTCGTGCATCGCCGACCGGTCCTCGGGGCTCATCTTGTCGAGCTCGTCGATGATCGCCATTCCCCCGTCCGCGAGCACGAGCATCCCCGCCTCGAGGACCCAGCGCCCTCCGGCAAAGTCGTCCTTTACGGCGGCCGCGGTCAGGCCTGCGGCGGTCGCCCCCTTGCCGCTCGTGTAGATCCCTCGCGGAGCCACGTCCGCGATGTAGCGGAGCAACTGGCTCTTCGCCGTGCCGGGGTCCCCGACGATCAGGATGTGGATGTCGCCGCGGACGCGCACGCCGTCCGAGTGCCGCTTCTCGACACCGCCGAACAGCTGGAGGGCGATCGCCTCCTTCTCCTCCTCCATGCCCTTGATCGTCGGAGCGAGGGAGAGGACGATCTTGTCGACGACCGTCGGGTCGCCCCGGAACCGCTCGATCAGCGCGAGGTCCTCGGCGGAGATCTCGATGTCCTCGTACTCCCGCACCTTCGACTCATACGAGTTCCCGATGATCATCAGGTCGAACGTCGTGTTGCGGACGACCCCGCCGCGCGAGGCGCTCGCCCGCTGGAAGCTCTTCAGGACCCCATTGAGGACGATCCGGTTCCCCGGAAGGACCCGACCGGTGAGGTCCTCGGTCAGAAGGACGTTGAGCCCCTGCGGATGCGCGCCGTGGCGCAGCTGCTCCGGATGCTCCTGGATCTCGATCCGCTGCGCGTCGACGTAGGTCGACTCCTCCGCGACCAACCGGAAGCGGGTGCGACCTTGGGTCTTGCCACAGACGCCCTGAGATTCGGGGCATTCGAGGGGTTCGCGAAAGACGAGCGAGGCCTCGTCCTGGGGTTCGTGGAACTTCGTGCGGCACGCGACGCACTCGAACACGGCGTCCCGGATCTGGGGGCGCACTTCGCTCACGCGCCGGACGATCCCATCGATCGCGACCAGCCGGTTGAGGTCCAGTTCCCGGATCGACCGGATCGACCGACGTGCGGTCCCGGGGAGCCCGACCACTCGGAGGCGAAGCCCTTCGGCCTCGGGCCCGGCGACGGGCAGGAGCTCCCGCATGGCGCGAAGGCCGGCGTCCAGCACCTCCTCCGGGCGCTCCAGGAGGACGTCGGCGAGCGCGGTGTCGGCGCCGTCGATCGCGGAGAAGCCGACCTCGAGCGACCGCTCCTCGGGATAGCGGTCGTGGAGCTGGAGGACCTTGGGGCGCAGCCCGGCCTCCTCGAGCACGGCCGCCCAGCGGCTCTGGAGCTCGGGCGGGGCGGGGAGGGTCCTCTTTACGGCGACCATGCGACGCACTTCCTCACGGTTCGAGGCGATAGCGGTCGCGGGGGAAGAGACGGGCCTCCCGTATATTGGAGAGCCCCGCGAGCACCTGGACGAGACGGTCGATGCCGATCGCCCAACCACCGTGAGGCGGCATGCCGAATCGGAACGCCTCGAGGTATCCGGCGAAACCGGTCGGGTCGAGGCCGGCGCTCTGGAGGTTCTCGACCAGACGGTCGAGCCGATGCTCGCGGGGGCCCCCGCTCATGATCTCGAGCCCCCGGTAGTCGAGGTCGAAGTAACCGGTGAGCCGCGGGTTCGCGTCCTGACGCTGCGCGTAGAACGTGTGCGCCTTCACCGCGGTCGGGAAGTCGATGAGAAAGTAGAACCCCGAGCCATATTCCCGCACCGCTCGCTCGCCGATCGCCTTCTCGTCCTCGGTCCCGAGGTCCTGCTCGGCCCCGGGGCGACCGAGCCACTCTTCGCACACGGAGAACGGGATGCGGGGGAACGGAATCGTCGGCTCGGGGATCCCTTCCGCGAGCGGGTTGCCTCGCTCCGCGAGGTCGCGGCGGACGAACGCGAGCGTGTCCACAATCAGCTCCTCGACGAGCGAGCGGAGGTCGTCGGCGCCGTCGATGTAGCCGACCTCGGCATCGAGGCTCGTGAACTCGGTCAGGTGGCGGACCGTGTCCGAGGGCTCCGCGCGGAACGCGGGAGCGATCTCGAAGACCCGCTCGAACCCGGCCCCGATGAGCATCTGCTTGTAGAGCTGGGGGCTCTGCGCGAGGTACGCCCGAGAGTCGAAGTAGTCGACCGGAAAGAGCGTCGCACCGCCTTCCGCACCCTGCCGGAGGATCTTCGGAGTCTCGACCTCGAAGAACCCGCGCTTTAGGAACGCCGCCCGGAACCCGGCGAGCAGGCTCGTTCGAAGTTCGAAGATCGCGCGGACCGCCGGCTTTCTCAAGTCCAGGACGCGGTGGTTGAGTCGCGTATCGAGCTCCGCTCCGACCTTGTCGACGATCCCGAGGGGGAGCGGCACCTCCGCCCGGGCGACGACCGAGACTCGGGAGGGGTGGAGCTCGACCCCGCGCTGGCTCTTCTCGGAGCGGCGGACCGTCCCCTCCACCTCGATCACCGACTCCCGAGGGAGGTTGGCGAAGAGGTCGAAGAGCGCCGGGTCCGCCGAGCCCTTCTTCAGCGTGACCTGCGTCGATCCGCGCACGTCGCGCACGATCGCGAACGCGACCCCGCCGAGCGCGCGGTAGTCTTCGAGATGGCCCGCGATCCGGACGACCTGGCCGTCCAGCTCCCGGAGCTCACGCGAGAGCCGACGGGGCGCCGACAGGGCGAGCGACCTCCTTCCGGGCGAGCGCCGCGCGGACGAGCGCGAGGTAGAGCGGATGCGGCGACTCCGGCCGCGAGAGGAACTCGGGATGGTACTGGACCCCGAGGAAGAACGGGTGGTCGGGCGACTCGAGCACCTCGACCCGCCCGTCGACCGCGCGACCAGTGACGTCAAGCCCCGCCCGTTGGAAGCGATCGAGGTACTGCGGGTTGATCTCGTAGCGATGGCGGTGGCGCTCCCAGATCTCGGTCTTGCCGTAGAGACTGGCGACCTTCGACCCTGCGGTCAGCACCACCCGCTGGGCCCCGAGGCGCATCGTCCCGCCGAGGTCGTTCACGGCCTTCTGCTCCTCAAGGAGACAGACGACCGGGTCGGGGGTCTCCGGGTCGATCTCGGAGGAGTTGGCGCGCGGGAGGCCGAGGACATCCCGGGCGTACTCCACCGCGGCCATCTGGAAGCCGTAGCAGACGCCAAGGAACGGAATCCCCTTCCGCGCGATCCCGATCGCGCGCACCTTCCCCTCGACCCCACGGGCACCGAAACCCCCCGGGACGAGAACGGCGTCCGAGCGCTCCAGCCGGGCGAGCAGCGAGGGATTCCGCGGGATGTCCTCCGAGTCGTACCACTGGAGGTGGATGTCGACCCCGAGATGTCCCTGACAGTGGTGGAAGGCTTCGGAGTGCGAGAGGTAGGCGTCACGAAGCTCGGTGTACTTTCCGACCACGGCCACCTCGATCGCCGAGTCGCCTCGGCGGTACGTCGCGAGGAACTCCTTCCAGGCGGCGAAGTCGGGAGGCCGGTCGGTCAATCCCAGGAGACGGGTGAGCCGGGTGCCGACCCCCTGGGCCTCCAGGACGAGCGGGACCTCGTAGATCAAGGGCTGGTCTGGCACCGAGATGACGGCCTCGGGAGGCACGTCGCAGAAGAGTGAGATCTTCGCCTTGATGTCGGGGGAGAGCGGCGCGGGCCCTCGGGCGATGATGAGGTTCGGCCGGATCCCGATCGCCCGGAGCTCGCGAACGGAATGCTGCGTCGGCTTGGTCTTCGCCTCGCCGACCGGTCCGACCACGGGCACGAGGGTGGTGTGCACGAACGCCATGTGCCCCTCTCCGAGCTCGTAGGAGAGTTCGCGCAGCGCCTCAAGGAACGGCATCGACTCGATGTCGCCCACGGTGCCACCTACCTCGACCAAGATCACCTCGGCGCCCGCGGCCTGACAGACCTCGCGGATGGTCCGCTTGATCTCGCCGGTGACGTGGGGGATGATCTGGACCGTGTTACCGAGGTAGTCACCGCGACGCTCCTTCTCGATGACGGCGCGGTAGATCTTGCCGGTCGTGAGGTTGTGCGTCCCGCTCAAACTCTGGCCGAGAAAGCGCTCGTAGTTGCCGAGGTCGAGGTCCGCCTCCGTTCCGTCGTCGAGGACGAAGACTTCGCCGTGCTGGTACGGGTTCATCGTACCTGCGTCCACGTTGAGGTACGGGTCGATCTTCAGGATCGTGACGGAGATGCCCCGGGCCTTCAGGAGGCGACCGAGGGAGGACGTGGTGATCCCCTTTCCGAGTCCCGAGATCACCCCTCCGCTTACGACAATGACCTTCACAAATGCCTCCGGGGTCTCGTAGAAGGTGCGGCCCATAAAGTTGGTGGCATCCGGCCCGTCGCCGGCACCTGACGAACCCGTTCCGGGCCCGCGGAAGGTGCCTAGAACGGGACCCGACGGCCGGATGCGTCCCGGTGGAACCGCCCGAAGTCGGCGACGACCTTCAGCCGGTCCGCCGGGAAGACCGGCCCGTCCGTGCAGACGTGGTAGGGGCCGAGGGCGCAAGCATCGCACATACCGAGAGCACACTTCATGTGACGTTCCATCGAGCAATACACCGGGACCTGGAGCGGCTCGGCCGCGGCGATCACCTTTCGCATCATCACCTCCGGCCCACAGGTCCAGACCGCCTCGAACCTGCCGCGGGCGAGCTCCGTCTCGGCGACCGCGGTGACGAACCCACGGAGTCCCTCCGAGCCGTCATCGGTCGCCACCTCGACCCGAGCCCCCATCGCACGGAACCGGTCTCGGAAGAGCAGCTCGGGAGCCTTCGTCGCGCCCAGCGCGACCACGACCTCCGAGCCATGGAGGCGCGCGGCTTCGGCGGCCGGAGCGAGGACCGCGGCGCCGGACCCGCCGGCCACCACCAAGACCCGGCGCGGGGAGAGGTCGAACCGGTTGCCATACGGCCCGCGAATGCCGATCGGGTCGCCGGCGGCGATCGACTGAACGTGACGGCTCGTCTCGCCCATCACCTTCACCGTGATCCCTTTCGAGGGCCCCTCCGTGTACGAGAGCGACATGGGGAGCTCGTCATCACCGGGGAACCAGGCCATCACGAACTGGCCCGGGAGCGCCGGCGTGTCGAAGGGGAATCGGAGCGTTACCGTGGACGGCGTCTCCGAGACGCGGGAGGAGACCCGCACGATCGTCCGCACGAGCCGGCGGTAGCGGGCCGCCGATATAGCCCCTCGGTGGCCCGCCGGTCGGCGGTGGCGCTAGAGGCGAGTGTGGGCGATCCCGACCGCCTCCTCGAACCGAGCGATTCCCAGCTCGTCGAGCAAGGCGGACAGCTCGTCTCGGAGCCGACCGAACACACCGATCCCGTCGAATGCGACCGCCGTCCCGACCTCGACCGCGCGCGCACCGGCCATCGCGTACTCGAGCGCATCCCGCCCGTTGCCGATGCCGCCGACCCCGATGATCGGGATCGACACCGCTTCGTAGATCTGCCAGACGCAGGCCAGGCCGATCGGCTTGATCGCCGCTCCGCTGAGGCCGCCGAGACCGTGGGCGAGGACCGGTCGGCGGAGGTGCACATCGATCGCGAGCGCCCGCAGGGTATTGATCGCGCTCACCGCGGCCGCACCACCGGCTTCCGCGGCGCTCGCGAGCGCCGCCGGGTCCGAGGTGTTGGGGGTGATCTTCGCGATCACCGGCACCCGGACCTCGGCAACGACCGCCCGGACGATCTTCTCCACTTCCTCGGGCTCGCTCCCGACCTCCGTCCCGAAACCTTCCGCGTGCGGGCAGCTCAGGTTGAGCTCGATCGCGAGGACGCCGGTCGCGGCCATGCGCCGCGCGAGGCGAGCAAATTCGGGGGCGTCGCCCGCGAACACCGAGCCGACGATGGCGGCCCCGCTCCGCTGGGCCACCTCGATCTCGCGGGGGTACTCATCGATCCCGGGGTTCGGCAGGCCCATCGCGTTGAGGAGTCCCCATCGCTGGTACGTCTCGATGGTCGGGTTCGGGTACCCCGGACGCGGGGCCGCCCCGATGGACTTTGTGATGACGGCCCCGGCACCCGCGGACCAGGCCCCGGCGAGGGAGTCGCCGCTCTCGCCCCAGATCCCTGAGGCGAGAAGGAACGGGTTGCGGAGGGAGAGGCTCGCGAGCCTCAAGGAGAGGTCGGCCACGTCCTGAGAGCACCAGTGGCGCGCTTAAATCGCCTCGCCCGGATATTGTGGGGCCATGCATCTTGAGCGACTTACCGACGCGGCGCGGAGCGCCGTCGAGCGTGCGTTCCAACGGGCGAGCGAACTGCGGCACACCGGCGTCGAACCGGAGCACCTGCTCGCGGGAATGCTCGACGACCCCGAGGGCTCGGCAGCCGCGCTCCTGGGAGCGCTGCGGGTCCCGCCGGATTCGGTCCGATCCCGCCTCGACCACCTGCTCGCGGACCGGCCCACCGCGGACCATGTGGCCCCCTCGGACCAGTATCTGTCCCGCTCCCTGACGCAGGTGATCGATGCGGCGGAGGCGGCCGCAGCTCAACGCAAGGACCGATACACGAGCGTCGACCAGCTCTTCCTAGGGCTCCTGTCGACCCCCTCCCCGGCCCGCGACCTTCTCGAGGAGCTGGGGATCCGCAAAGCGGCGGTGGAGAGCACGCTCGCGCAGATGCGCGGGGCCGACCGCTCGGTGGAGAGCCGGGGCGAGGAGGCCCAGTACCAGGCGCTCGAGAAGTACGGAAAGGATCTCACGGCCCTCGCTCGGCAGCGCAAGCTCGACCCGGTGATCGGCCGGGACGATGAGATCCGACGCGTGGTGCAGATCCTCTCCCGCCGGACGAAGAACAACCCCGTGCTGATCGGGGATCCCGGGGTCGGCAAGACCGCGGTCGTGGAAGGGCTGGCCCTTCGCATCGCGGTGCGCGACGTCCCGGACTCCCTGAGGGAGAAGCGGCTGATCGCCCTCGACCTGGGCTCGCTGCTGGCCGGCGCCAAGTTCCGGGGCGAGTTCGAGGAGCGGCTCAAGGCCGTCCTGAACGAGGTCGAGCGCTCGGAGGGCTCGGTGATCGTGTTCATCGATGAGCTGCACACCCTGGTCCACGCCGGCGCGACCGAAGGCGGTGCGCTCGACGCGTCGAACCTCCTCAAGCCGGCGCTCGCGCGGGGGACGTTGCACTGCATCGGCGCCACCACGACGCAGGAGTACCGCCGGTACATCGAGAAGGATGCCGCGCTCGAACGCAGGTTCCAGCCGGTCCTGGTCGCCGAACCCACGGTCGAGGACACGATCTCGATCCTGCGAGGGCTCAAGGAACGGTACGAGCTCCATCACGGGGTGCGCATCCAGGAAGCGGCCCACGTCGCCGCGGCGACGCTCTCGGCCCGGTACATCTCCGACCGCCACCTCCCCGACAAAGCGATCGACGCGATCGATGAGGCCGCCTCGATGGTCCGGCTGACGCTCGACTCCCGGCCGACCGAGCTCGACCAGCTTTCCCGGCGGATCCGCCAGCTCGAGATCGAGCGGACCGCGCTGCAGCGCGAGAAGGACCCGGCGAGCCGCGACCGCCTCAAGGCGCTCGAACGCGAGCTCGCCGGGCTCAAGGAGCGCGAGACCGCGCTCCAGGCGCGCTGGAAGCAGGAGAAGGAGCAGGTAGAGAGGCTCCGAGCGCTGCGCGCGGAGCTCGACCGGGCGAAGGCGGACGAAGAAGGGGCCGAGCGTACCGGGGACCTCGAAGCCGCTGCTCGCCTGCGCTACGGGACGGTCCCCGAGCTTCAGAAGCAGGTCGAAACCCTGACGAGGTCCGCCGAAGGAAAGGCGACCACTCCGCTCCTGCGCGAGGAGGTGAGCGACGAGGACGTCGCCCTGGTGGTAGCGAAGTGGAGCGGCGTGCCCGTCAGCCGCATGCTCGAGGGGGAGACGCAACGCCTCCTCCACATGGAGGAGGCGCTCCGCGCTCGAGTGGTCGGCCAGGACGAGGCGGTGGCGACCGTCGCGAAAGCCGTGCGACGTTCGCGCTCCGGTCTCGGGGACCCGAACCGCCCGATGGGTTCGTTCCTGTTCCTCGGCCCGACCGGGGTCGGGAAGACGGAGCTCGCGAAGGCGCTCGCGAGCTATCTGTTCCACTCGGAGAAGGCCCTCGTACGGATCGACATGAGCGAGTACATGGAGAAGCACACCATCGCTCGGCTGATCGGGGCGCCCCCCGGGTACGTCGGCTACGAGGAGGGCGGGCAGCTCACCGAGGCGGTCCGCACCCACCCGTACACGGTGATCCTGTTCGACGAGGTCGAGAAGGCACACGCCGATGTCGTCAACGTGCTCCTCCAGCTCATGGACGATGGTCGCCTGACCGACGGACAGGGCCGCACCGTCGACTTTCGCAACACCCTCGTGATCCTGACGAGCAATCTCGGCTCGGAACTCCTGGAGGGTTCCTCCTCGGACGAGGAGCGACGCCGGCGTCTCGAACCGGTGCTCCGCGCCCACTTCCGTCCCGAGTTCCTGAACCGGCTGGATGACGTCGTCCTCTTCCACGCGCTCGGTGAGAAAGAGATCGGCGACATCGTGGAGCTCCAGATGGCCCAGGTGGAGGCGCGACTCGCCGACCGTCGGATCCGGCTCAAGACCTCGGAGGCCGCCCGTGCGTTGCTCGCGAAGACCGGCTTCGACCCTCAGTTCGGCGCCCGCCCGCTCAAGCGGACGATCCAGCGGCTCGTGGTCGACCCGCTCACGACCGACATTCTCGCGGGCCGCGTCCCCGACGGTAGCGAAGTGAAGGTCGAGGCCGCGGAGGGCGCGATCGCGCTCGGCGTGGTCGTCCCCCGGGGAGGACGACGGGCCACATGACGAGCGTCACGGTCGCCGTCGTCGGCGCCGCGGACATCGCGAAGGAGCTGGGGAAGAAGGGAACGACGTCCGACCTCACGCTCTTCAACACCGTCCACGACGAGCACGCGATCACGCTGGTCGAACCGACCCAGTTCCCCGAGAAGATCCCTCCGCTCCTCACCGCGCTCGCGATGGCCGACCGTTGCCTGCTCGTCGTCTCCGAGCTCAGCCGCCCGGTCGCAGAGACGGTCGCGGTGCTCGAGCTGGTCGAGGTCGCGACGACGGTCGTCCTGGGCCCGAACGTGGGGGAAGCCGAGCTGGCGCGGGCGCTGAAGGGTGGGCGGCTTGCCGGAATCCCGAAGGTGCCCCTCGACCTTCCCCAGCTCCGCGAGCTGCTCGACGCATGGTCGGCGCCGGCCCTCGACGGACCCGTCCGCGTGCCCATCGACCACGCTTTTCCGGTGAAGGGAGTGGGGGCGGTCGCGCTCGGCGTGGTCCGTCAGGGCTTGCTGAAGGCGCACGAGCGGCTCCGGCTGTTCCCGACCTCGAAAGAGGTCGAGGTCCGCTCGCTCCAGGTGCACGACGTCGACCGCAAGGAGGCCACGTGCGGGGAGCGGGTCGGGGTCGCCCTCCGCGGGGTCGAGGCCGACGAGCTCTCTCGCGGGCAGGTACTTGCTCCACCGGGGTCGCTCGCGGCGGGGCGGTCGTTGACCTTGGGTCCCCTCGAACGGTGCCGGTACTACCGTGGGGACGCGGGCGCGGGGGCCCAGCTCCATCTGTCGCTCGACCTGCAGGCGGTCCCGACCTCCTTGGACGAACTTACCCCCACCTCCACCCGGGCGACGACCGACCGAGACGTCGTCTACGCGCCCGGCGGCTGGGCGTACTTCCTGGATCTCGACGTGCCCGCCGGCCCGCGATTCGTCGGGCGGGCGCGGCTCTCCGCACCGCCCAGTTGAGCTCCGAGTCCGCTTCGCCCGGTCCGACCGCCCTCGGGCGGCAGTCTCCTCGGACAGCTCAGGCGAACATCGTGACCGACTCCTTGCGGAGCTCTTCCTCGCCGACGACCTTCTCGACCGCCCGGTCGAAGTCGGCGCTGGTCACGCTGTCGCGCTCCTCACGGATCGCCCACATCCCGGCCTCCGTGCAGATCGCTCGGATGTCGGCCCCCGTGGCACCTTCGCAGCGGTTCGCGAGCGCTTCGAAGTCGATGGTCTCGCGGATCGCCATGCCCCGGGTGTGGATCCGGAAGATCTCCGCGCGGCCCTGGTAGGTCGGCACGGGGATCTCGATGATCCGGTCGAATCGGCCGGGCCGCAGGAGCGCGTCATCGAGGATGTCCGGGCGGTTCGTCGCGGCAATGATCTTGACGTTCGAGAGCGGCTCGAACCCGTCCATCTCCGCGAGCAGCTGCATCAGGGTGCGTTGCACTTCGCGGTCGCCGCTCGTCGCGACCTCGAGCCGCTTCGCGCCGATCGAGTCGACCTCGTCGATGAAGATGATCGTGGGAGCCTTGTCGCGCGCCAACTGAAACAGCTCGCGCACGAGTCGCGCACCCTCGCCGATGTACTTCTGGACCAGCTCGCTCCCGACCAACCGTACGAAGGTCGCGTTCGTGTGGTGCGCGACCGCCTTCGCGATCATGGTCTTCCCGGTCCCCGGTGAGCCGATGAGGAGGACCCCTTTCGGCGGGTCGACCCCGACCTTCTTGTAGAGCTCCGACCGGAGCAACGGGTACTCGACGGCCTCGCGGATCTCTCGGATCTGCTCGGAGAGCCCACCGATATCCGGGTAGGTGACGGAAGGCTTGTCGACGATCTCGCTCGCGGTGACTAGCGGGTCGAGCGAGGCGGGCAGCACGCCCATCACGGCGAGCGTCTGCTTGTTGAGCGCGACCCGGCTCCCGACCGTGATCTTCCCGTGCTCCACCGTCTCGGCCGAGTTGACGACAAAGTCAGGACCGGTCGAAGACTTCACGATCACCCGTCCGTCGGTCAGGACGTCGCGGACGCTGCCGACGATGAGCGGAGGGTAGCGCAACCGATCGAGCTCCGTCTTGAGCCGCTTGACCTCCCGCTGGAGCCGAAGTATCTCCGCCTCCATGTAGTGGCGTTCGCTTTCGACCCGCTTGATCGCTTCCGCGAGCTGGGTGTTCCTCAGCTCGAGGAAGTTGACCCGGTCGAATGCGTCGTGGGACGCCGCGGGAGCTTCCGGATCGCTCATAGTTGTCCGAACCGACCGTCCAAGCCGGCTGACGAGATTCTTAGAACATGGCCGCTTATAAGTAGTCGTTCTTCGCACCCGCGTCGGAGCGACCGATGGGAGTAGGAAGCCCGTCCGCGGCGTTCGCATTCGCCCCCGGCCATGTCACGGCCGCGTTCCGCCCTCGGACGGAATCCCCGGATCCGAGGGGCCGAGGCTCGGAGGGGGTTGGGCTCGTTCTGGAGCTCGGCGTCCGCGCGCGGGCACGCTTCACTCCGTCTCGCTCCTCTCGGCTTGACGTGACGAGCGATCTCGGAACTCCCCTCCCGATCTCGACCGAGGTCGCGCGGCGACTCCTCAGCGCTCGGAAAGGACGCCTCGAGGTACAGCTCACCCACGAGCTCCCGGTGGGCCAGGGGTTCGGGATGAGCGCGGCCGGCGCGCTCGCGACCGCGCTGGCCGTCGCCCGGCTCCTCGGAACCCCCCGCCGACGGGCCGTCGCCGTCGCGCACCTCGCCGACCTTTTCGGGGGAGGAGGTCTCGGAGGGGTCGCCGCGATCCTCGGAGGCGGCTACGAGATCCGCCGCACGGCCGGGATCCCGCCGTGGGGCGACGTGGTGCACGGTCCGTTCCTACCCGCGGTCCTGCTCGGGGTCGTGGGCGGTCCGATCCCGTCGCCGTCCGCCCTTCGAGACCCCCGGCTCCTCGCGCGGATCGAAACCGCCACATCGACGTGGAGCGGCCTCGACCGTCGAAGCGCGCCGGAGGAACTGTTCGCGGCCGGAGAACGGTTCACCCGACGCGTGCGGCTCGACCCGCCCCGCCTTCGGGCCGCGCTTCGAGGGCTTCACCGTCGCGGTGCCTTCGCCTTCCAAGCGATGTTCGGAGAGAGCTTCGTCGCGCTCCCTCGTTCCGCCGCGGCTCGGCGGACGCTCGTCGCCTGGCTCGCCGACCTGAGGATTCCCGTGGTCGAGCTCCGGGCGGCCCGCGTCGGTGCCCGATGCTCGCTCGCTCGGGACGGACCGTAGCGCGGCGGCACCTACCCCCCGCCGAGGAGACGCGGGCGCAACGCTTTTAGAGGGAGGGCCGTCTCGGCGGCGCCCATGACGCGCAAACCGGCCCGGATGTACCGTAAGGTCGAAGGGCAGGTCTACACCCGGCGGGAGTACATGGGCGGAGTCCCGAACTGTCGGATCACCCAGTTCGACACCGGCAACCTTCGGGAAGAGTTCCCACTCAGCCTCACCTTGGACACCGAGGAGGCGGCTCAGGTGCGCGACATCGCGCTCGAGGCCGCGCGCGTGAGCGCGGTCCGCGTCCTCGAGAAGGCGGCGCCGAACCAGTACCGGGTCAAGGTCCGACGCTATCCTCATCAGATCCTGCGCGAGCACAAGATGGCGATGGGAGCCGGGGCCGACCGTATCTCGGACGGGATGCGGCGCGCGTTCGGCAAACCGGTCGGACACGCCGTTCGGGCGGCGATCGGGACCGCGCTGCTCACGGTCTACACGACCGAAGCCCATCTCGCCGATGCCCGCGAAGCGCTCCGGAAAGCCTCCCACAAGCTCCCGGTCCCGACGCGGGTCAGCGTGTTGGGCCCGGTGGCTTCGTAACCGGCGGGCGGACGACCAGCACCGGGCACGGTGCGTGGTTCACGAGAGCGGTCGAGACGCTGCCGAGCAGGAGGCGTCGCGCAGCGGAAAGCCCGCGCGAGCCCACCACGAGAAGGTCGGTCGGGTTCTGCTCCAGGTGGGCCAGGACCTCATCGACCACCACGCCCTCGTCGCACAGCCCGGTTACGTTCGCTACCCCGGCCGACTCCGCTCGTTTGACCGCCGCGTCCACGATCTCACGATATCGGGCAAGCTCGCTTTCGGGGACATTGCTCGGGACGTAGGGCTCCGCGGCCGTGACGTAGACCGGCGCGAGCGGAGCGATCGACAGGACGACAAGGTCACTATGATAGTGGCGCGCGAGGTCGACCGCGGTATCGAGAGCCGCCGCGCCGTTCGCCGAACCGTCGATGGCGACCGTGATCCGTCGGAACAGCTCTCCCGGCATCGTGGAGGTCACCGGTTCGGGTCTACAAGGGGCTTGCGCCCAAGGGCCCGTTCTGGACGGCGCGGCCCCCTCGGGTCGCCGCAACCATTTTTAGCGATGGGCCACCTCGCTACCGCAGAAGGGTGCTTTCCGTGCCTCCCGTCTGTACCAATTGCGGTGCCAGCGATTTCGTCTGGGTGAACGACCTTAAGACCGGCTCGATCGGCGGTGGGACCCTTTCGCTTCGCTCCCGAGGGGAGCTCTCCTTGGGGACCCGAATCTGCCGAGCCTGCGGGCACGCCGACCTATTCCTCAAGGACCCTTCGATCCTGAAGCTTCCCCACACGTGGCGACCGGGGGAGTTCGTGCCGATCCCCACGCGACCGGCCGCACCACCCCCATCGGCCGCCGCTCCGCCCCCGTCGGGGACGACCGCGGCGGTCCTTCCGCCACGACCCGCACCGACCGCTTCCCCGCCTCCCGCTCCTCCGGCAGCTCCTCCGACACCGGCCGCCCCCCCGTCGTCGCCGGCACCACCGCCTTCGAACGGCCCGGCCGCGTCGTCCCGACCTTCCGAATCCCCTTCAGCGCGGCCGCTTCCGGCCGCGGAGCCCCCAGCCCCGGAGCCGACGGAAGTCACGCCCTCCTCGGCCGCCCCGGAAGCTCCGGAATCCGCGAACGCATCCGCCTCCGCGAAGCGCCCCGTGCGCCGCCGATCGTCGAAGTCGAAGTAGACCCGCCGAGAGCTCGCCCACGCCTCGGGACGAGACCTGTTCGGACCTACCGGGTGGCGACCGCCCAGGCTTGGGGGAGCTGGCCCGTGTGGCGGATGCGCGCGAGCGATGCATGGACCGCAAGCTCCCGAGCCTCGTGCGTGGGCACCTCCTCGGCACCGACGGGAACCGAGCGCGGACCTTCCTCCGGCCGCGGAGGTCCGGAGAACCGTACGATAACGATCGGCGCGAAGATCATCGGCACGAGCCAGAGCGCGTTGAACACCGAGGCGAGCGGGTTCACGACCACGGAGCCGA
>DAHVAA010000050.1 GCA_027314845.1 Thermoplasmata archaeon
TCAGGGTCACGGACAGCGCGAGGTTCAGTCGAAGCAGTTCGATCGGTCGCGGGTTCCCGGCCGGGGCACGCATGTTCGGCGCTCCGACCAGCGTCTTCCCCAAGAATACCCTGATGGCCCGCGTAGCCCGCACTGGACCCGCTCCAGTTAGAGGGAAAGCCTTCTCCGCGTTTTCAATTCAGAGAACGGGGGTGACGCGACGGAGGTCAGGAAGAGCCCCTCTGGCATCGGTCCCCTCGGCAGGAACTCCGGTCGCGCATCCCCGATCTCCGTGATCGACCTGGAAGGCCGGTCGCGCGAGCGCGCGGTGCCGGTTCTCAAGGAGGGATTCGTCGGGATCTATCGATGGCATGCCAAGCGTACGCTCCGCTCCGTGTCCTCCGTTCGGGCGGCGGTCGAGAACGGTGAGGTGCGAGGAGTCGCGTTGCTGGAGCGATTGGTGCCGGAGGTCGGCTACGTCTACTATCTCGCCGTAGCCGAGCGTGCCCGTCAACAGGGGGTCGGCGGCCTCCTCCTCGACGACGCCCTGGGGAGGTTCTCGCGTGAGGGGGTCGAGGTCGTCTACGGTGCGGTGGAAGAGGGGAATGTCGCCTCCCGGCGGCTGTTTGGGTCGAGGGGGTTCCGTCTCGTCGAGCGCGACGAGCTCAACTGGAAGGACGGAGGCCTCGGTGCGGAAGGGCTCCGTAGCCGGATGTGGGTGGTCCGCGGCGAAGTGCTCTTCGGACTGCGCGTACGGTCTCTGGCCAGCCGCTCGACCGGTCCGGATTCCCGGCCCTGACCTAAGAGAACCCGCGAGGGCCAACGGCTTCGGAGTCCGTCGACGCGTCGTGCGAACCGAGATACGCGCGAAGCCGGTGACGAGCGAGGAAGATGCCGAGAGAGCCGCCGGTCCTCGAATCTGCCACCTCCCCCGCGCTCGTGGCGGAGGCGCGGGCCCTGATCGAAGAGTACTCCCGCGGGATCGGCTTCTCGCTGGACTTTCAGGACTTCGCCCGCGAATTGGAGAGCCTCCCGGGGGAATACGCTCCGCCCCGGGGAGCGCTCTTTCTGGCCCGGATCGGGGCGAGGTACGCTGGTTGCGTCGGCCTTCGTCCCCTAGACGAGGTCACGTGCGAGATGAAACGCCTCTTCGTTCGGCCGGAGTTCCGTGGCCGTGGTATCGGTGCGCTGCTCGCGCGCCACCTCGTCGCGGAAGGACGCCGTCTCGGGTATCGGCGGATGCGGCTCGACACCGTGCCGTCCATGACCGCGGCGCTCGGTCTCTATCGTACGTTGGGTTTTCGAGAGATCCCCGCGTACCGATACAATCCGATGTCCGGGGCGGTCTACCTCGAGCTGGAACTGGATACGGTCTCGAAGTAGCTTCGCCGAGTCAACGAGCCCAACGCTTCTCCACGGACAGGGCGGGATCGATCCGCCACGAGCCTAATCCTCCCTTCGTTCCCCGACCCTTTCCTCGAACGAGGCGGGGGATTCACCCGTACTGGGAGACCCCCGACGCCTCTCCGGTCGACCCGTGACCGACTCGGGGCCCTCGATCAGCCCGAGCGCGACCAGAACGATGGCCAGCCCGGCGAGCTCGAACCACTGGAATGACTCGCGGAACGCGACGACACCGACGATCAGGGCAACCACGGGATTGACGAATGTCACCGTGTTCGCCCGAACGGGGCCGAGTCGGCGGACCAGCTCGAAGAAGATGAGGTACCCCGCGACCAAGGTGCCGAGTCCGACGAACAGGACGGACAGCACCACCCCCGGGACGTCCGGCACGCGAAGGGTGGAGGCCACGAGGGGGAGCATCAGGGTGGCCGCGATGAGGCCTCCGACGAACTGGAACGAGAGTCCCCAGGGAGATTCCCCCTCCGGCTTCACTCGTGAGAGAAGGACCGTTCCAGTGCCCTGACACACGGCGCCCAGGGCGAAGGCGGCGAGCGCCCAACCGTTCGCGAGCACGTCCGTCCCGACCGAAGTGAGCCCGAGCACGATGACCCCGAGGAGACCCACCGGGAGCGCGGCTCGCTGCCAGCCGCCAATCTGGACCCGGGCGCCGATGGACCTCGCTGCGACGACGCTCACCAGCGGGGAAGTGGCGTAGATGATCGCGGCCGCTCCGCCCGTGGAGAACTGCTCGCCCCAGAAGAGGGGGAGGTTGATCCCTCCGATCAGGAGGGCTCCGATCAGTAGCGAGTCGAGCAGGGACCTCCCGCCGGGCCGTGGGCTCCGACGGACCACAGAAATGAGGGCCGTGACCCCCGACGCGAGAAGGAGGTCGAGCGCGACGAGGAGGAACGGGTCCGCTCCGGCATCAATGCCCAGCCGGGCGATGGGGAACGTCGCTCCCCAGATGATCCCGAGCGACCCGAGGAGGGCGATGCCCACGGGGTCGCCCTTTCCGGTCGCGGCCACGGAAGGCCCCGGCCCATCATCGGTGGGGTCGCTTTTTCAAGGTGATGTGCGCCCGGGTCGACCCGGCCGCGCGCCGCGAGCGCGGCTCCCGACAGCTGATGCGTCAGCCGGACCGGGTTTCCAGTTCGCCGCGTCGGGACCGACGGGCCGATTCGATCGCCGAGCGGACGCCCGAGCTGGAGCTCTCCCGTTGCAATCGGAAACCCTGTCCGTCCACGACGACTCCCGGGATCTCCACCCGGTCGCCGTAGCCGATGCTCATCCAGTACCGGTGGACCTCTACGGTACTCAGCTCCTCAAGGCGACGGGCGAACCGAGGCGGCTCCACTCCTCGCCCCCTTCGAAAGAGGCTCGCCCGACGGTAGAACGTGATACGATGGGTGGTCAGCATCAGGGTCCCGCTCTCCGCGCCCGTGCCGTCAGGTCGGGCGAGCTCCGCCGGCCAGGACCGGATCGGGCGTTCGTCCGGTTCGAGCTCGACCGGGGAGGGGGGGTCTGCGTTCACCGAGTGGGCGACGCCGACGACCGTCTTGAACCCGTCGGCCACGAGGTCGAGCGACGTCCGCCGCGTCCGCGGTAGGAATGTGAACTGGAGTTCACCCCGGGGCTTTCTCTTCCGCTCGCCCCCTTGCCCGCCAGGGAAGTGAGGCAATGAGCCACTTCGTGATGATCTCGCGGCACACGGCCGAGAGCTGTCCGATGAACAACGGGAAGACGCGACAGATCGCTTTGGAAGCGATCGCGGCACTTCCAGAAGCGGCGAAGAAGTTCGGCATCAAGGTGGTCGGTAGCTGGACGGTATTGCCCGAGCACCTGACGGTCCACGTGTTCGACGCGGTCAACCTTGACACGGTGCTCAAGTTCTCGATGGAATCGAGCCTCCTGAAGTGGTGGAGCTTCAACACGAGCGAGATCAAGCCCGCGATCACGCTCGACGAGACGGTCAAGCTGTTGCAGTGAGGCGAGGCGCCGGGGCAGACCACCTCGAGCGCCGAGAAGGGCTCGGGGACCGTTCCGGCGACCTTTTTGGTGAGGAGGCGATACGGCCGGCGAGCAACGAGCCATGCCGTACGTCGAGTACGACGAGGTCGAGGCGATCTGCGCCGATTGCGGCCGAGTCTTCCGCTCGGAGGAGGCCCTCGCCGACCATCGGGCCGAGGCGCACGCGGTCGCCGAGAAGGACACCGCGCCGCCGACGAAGGCCGGAGTACGGTGCTCGCTCTGCCAGAAGCGGTTCCGCAACGCCGTGGCGCTCCGGGAGCACAACGCCCGGGCCCACACGAGCTGAGCGAAGACGCCTTCGATCGTCCGGGTCGATGCATGCCGCACTTCCCGCGGACGGATTTAAGTGGGTCCGGCCGATGGCCCAACGGAGCCGGGACGATGCCTCGCACCAGACCTCGTAGACGCCCCGCGACGCCGCGACGCCGGACCCTCTCCCCGATCCCGCCGGGGTACCCTACCCTCGTCCCTTACCTCCCGGTGCAGGGGGGCGTCGCCGCGCTCGAGTTCTACCGTAAGGCGTTCGGTGCGAAGGAGCTCGCCCGTCAGTTGACCCCCGACGGCAAGCTCATTCACGGCCGGCTTCGCATCGGCCGCTCCATCCTGATGGTGTCGGACGTCTTTCCCGGTGCGGACGTGGCCGCCCCGGCCACGGTGGGGACCACGACGGTCACGATCCACCTGTACGCGAAGAACGTGGACGAGATGTGGGACCGCGCTGTCGCGGCGGGCGCCCGGGTGACCATGCCGCTCGAGAACCAGTACTGGGGCGAGCGGTACGGGCATCTGATCGACCCGTTCGGGCACCACTGGTCGCTGTCGATGCGCGTGAAGATGTCCCGAAGCGAAATGGCCGAGCGACGCGCGGAGGCGGAAGCGGCCTTCGCCCGCGGGGAGCACCCGGGTCGCGAGCCGCCCGACACGGACGCGTAAGGCGCGGGCCCCCGATCCGCGCGCTCCGAGTCCTCGCCGGCAGGCTCGGCGGCCCTCACCTTCGGCCGCTCGAAGAGTCGGTCGTCCAAGGTGAACGAGCATTGACCTCGGAATTATCGTGACGGGGACCGACCTCGTCGAAGGGGAAGCTATGCTTGCGGGGACGCCAGTCATTCTGCTCCGTGAAGGTACCGGCCGCGCGCAGGGGAACGAGGCTCAGAAAGAGATCATCCGGGCGGCGCGAGCGATCGCGGACTCGGTACGGTCGACCCTGGGGCCGCGCGGTCGCGACAAAATGATGGTCGATACGCTCGGAGACGTCGTCATCACGAACGACGGGGCGACGATCCTGAAACAGATGGAGATCGAGCACCCTGCGGCGAAGATGCTCGCCGAGGTCGCGAAGGCCCAGGACCAGGAGTGCGGCGACGGAACGAAGAGCTCGGTCATCCTCACCGGCGAACTGCTCCACCGCGCCGAGGAGCTCGTGGAGGAGAAGGTCCATCCCACCCTCATCGTCCGCGGGTATCAGCTCGCGGCCGAGCGGGCGCTCTCCCGATTGGAGCTGGTTTCCCGACCCGTGGGGCCGTCCGACCGCGAGCTCCTCCGACGCATCGCGATGACCTCGATGATCTCGAAGGGGGTCGCCGGCTACCGCGGCGAGCTGGCCGACCTCGCGGTCCGGGCCGTGGGGGAGGTCGTCGACAGTCGCAACGGGCGCCTCGTCTTCGACCGCAAGAACGTACAGCTGGTCAAGCGTCAGGGCGGCGACCTTCTCGACTCCGAGCTGATCGAGGGGCACATCGTGGAGGGGGCCGCGGTGCACCCGGGCATGCCGAAACTCGTCCACGAGCCGAAGATTGCGCTGTTCGAGTCCCCCTTGGAAGTGAAGAAGACGGAGTTCTCGGCCGAGATCCGCATCACGGAGAGCTCCCAGGTCGAGTCGTTCGTCCGGGAGGAGGAGCATATGGTCCAGCAGATGGTCGATGCGATCGTCCGATCCGGCGCGACGGTCGTCTTCGCCGAGAAGGGGATCGACGACCTTGCCGCCGAGCATCTCGCGAAAGCGGGCGTGCTCGCGCTCCGCCGCGTGAAGCGGACCGACCTCGAGCTCCTGGCCCGCGCGACGGGCGCCCGTCTGGTGGCCCGGCCGGTCGACATCGAGCCGGGGGACCTCGGTCACGCGGACCGGGTGGAGGAGCGGAAGATCGGGGACGACCGGTTGACGCTCGTGACCGGGTGCCCACGGGCCAAGGCCGTGACGTTGCTGATCCGCGGCGGGACTCAGCACGTGGTCGAGGAGGTCGAGCGGTCGCTGACGGATGCGATCATGACCGTCGGTACGGCGCTCGAGGATGGAAGGGTCGTTACCGGCGCGGGGGCGGCCGCCATGGAGCTCCGCCAGGACCTGAAGGAGTTCGCGACGACGGTCGGTGGACGAGAGCAGATGGCGGTCGAGGCGTTCGCGGACGCCCTCGAGGTCGTCCCGGCGACTCTCGCCGAGAACGCCGGTATGGACACAATCAACACGCTCATCGAATTGCGTCGCCTCCATAAGGGTGGGGCCACGAACGCTGGGGTCAACGTACTCGAGGGGCGCGTCTCGAACATGGATGAGGTCGCGGTCGAACCGATCCGGGTCGGCCGGCAGATCCTGCGCGGCGCGACTGAGGCGAGCACGATGCTGCTTCGGATCGACGATGTGATCTCGGCCAAGCGCACCGCGGCCGGTCCCAAGGGACCGACGCCCCCGGGAGGAATGTCCGGGGAGGAGTTCGCCTGAGCGGGCGGCTCGCGCCCGCTCCAGGAGGGGGAGGCCGGTGTCCCGGCTCGAGCTCTAGCCCAGCCTATGGAGGCGACCGCGGCCGCCCAGCCCCGAGGCGCCAGGGTCGCTCGGAGAGGTCGTCACCATCTCGGTGCGCGGCGGAGAGGTCCAGGGTGAGCTGGTCGTCCCTTCCGGGGCGATCGGAACCGTCCTCTTCGCGCACGGCAGCGGGAGCGGCCGCAAAAGCCCCCGAAACCGATGGGTCGCGAGAGAGCTCGAGGCCAGCGGGATCACGACCCTGCTCCTCGACCTGCTGACCCCCGATGAGGCCGCGGTCGATGCCGAGAGCCATCGGTTCCGGTTCGACATTCCCCGGCTCGCCGACCGGCTCATCCATGCGGTGGACGCGGCGAGCGCCTGGCCGAGCACCGCTGGCCGCCCGATCGGCCTCTACGGCGCCAGCACCGGCGGGGCCGCCGCGCTCATCGCCGCCGCATCCCGGCCGGAGTGGGTCCGGGCGCTGGTCCTGCGCGGAGCGCGCAGCGACCTCGCCGGCCCCGCGGTGAAGCGGGTCCGCGCTCCCACGCTGTTCCTGGTCGGAGAGCTCGACCCCGACATCCGCGCGCTGAACGAGGACACCGGCCGTGAGATGACCGCCCCCACGTCGATCGAGGTGGTGCCGGGCGCGACCCACCTCTTCGAAGAGCCGGGTGCGCTCGAAGCGGTCGGGCACCGAACCCGGGAGTGGTTCGCGAGGTATTTCTCCCGCCCGGTGTAGGGGCGGCTCGATGGCACCCCACCAGGCCATCCTCGACGCGGACGGGATCGAACCATCCGACCCCGCGGCCTGGCGACTCGAGATCGCCGCGGTCCTCGAAGGCACGACGCACATCTCGGGGATCGGATGGCGGCTCTCTTCGCCGGAGGGGTCGGACACCGTGAGGACACAGACCCGGCGATACGGGCGCACGCTGATCTTCTCTGAGCTCGCCGCGGTACGCGGGGGGCTGGAAGAGGCCCGTCGGGCCGGAGGTCGACGCCTGACGATCCAGGTCCCCGAGGGGGCGCTCGCTGCCTTGCTCCGAGGCGAGCACCTCCCCCGGTACCGCCGGGCCGAGGAGGCCGCGGCGCGCGTACGTCCTCAATTCGAGAAGTTCGAGGCGGTCACGATCGAGTCGGGTCGACCGACCCATCCCGAGCTGGCCCACGCCGTGGGCGAGGCGCTGGACGCGGGACTCCACGCCGCGGCCGAGCGGGAGGTGCACCGGGTCCTCGTGATGGAGCGGACCATCGAGCGGGCCAAGTCGGTCGATCTTGTCCGACACCACGAGGAGTGGGTCGCGAACGGTCGATATCGAGTTCGACTTGACCCCATGCATTGCGACTGCCCCGCGTGGACCGCGCGCTGGGCGAGGACGCCGATCCCCGGACGCCGGGCGCAGCGACTGCCGTGTAAGCACCTCGTGGCGCTCGCGCTTCACGAGGGCCTTTCGGTCCCCCAGGACCTCGCGGCGCTGGCCCGTCGGGCGCCTCCCTGACGGGCGGTGCTCCGGCGGCCCAGAAGGGCCGCGGCCGTCCCCGTCTCCCCTAGTCGAGCACGTGGATGTTCTTCCGCGCGCCGATCTCCTTCAGGATCTTCGGCCAGACTGTCACGCTCACTTCACCGAGGTGGGCCTTCCTCAGAAGGAGCATCTGGGTGCGCGACTGCCCGATGCCTCCACCGATGCTGAGCGGGAGCTCCCCGTTCAGGATCGCCCGGTGGTACGGGAAGCGAAGGAACTCGACCTGACCCGACATCGCGAGCTGCTGGCGGAGCGTGGCGGGCACGACCCGGATGCCGCCCGACATGAGCTCGTGCCGTCGACGGGTCACGGGATTCCAGACCAGGATGTCGCCGTTCAAACCGTGAAAGACGCGCCCGTCCGGCCCGCGGGTCTCGGTCGACCAGTCGTCGTAATCCGCGGCCCGCATTTCGTGCGGGAAGCCGTCCCGGAGAGGCCAGCCGATACCGATGATGAAGACCGCGGGGTACTTCTGCACGAGGAGCGTCTCGCGCTGCTTGCGGGGGAGGTCGGGATACATGTCGAGGATCTCCTCGGCGTGGAGGAACCGGATCTCCTCGGGGAGCGGAGGGTAGCGGGGGTCCCGAAGCGCGGGATACCGCTGCTCGATGAACCGCTGGGCAGCGACGATCACCTTCCAGATCTTCCGGACCGTCCCCATGAGGTAGTCGAGATTCCGGTCGGTCTCCCCGATCGCCTGCTCCCAATCCCATTGATCGACGTAGGCGCTGTGGTCGTGGTCCAGGAAGTAGTCCTTTCTCACGGCCCGCATGTCGGTGATCAGCCCTTCGCCGGGTGCGAACCCGAACTCCCGCAGCGCCATCCGCTTCCACTTGGTCGCGGCCTGCACGACCTGCGCGTCGACCGGATGCTCGTCGTGGTCGTTCGAGATGTGGAACTGGATCGGGGTCCGCGAGCCGTCGCGGTCGAGCAGGTCGTTCACGCCGCTCTCCGCCTCCACCAGCAGCGGGACCTGTACCATCTCGAGGTGGAGCTCCTTCGCGAGGTTCTCCTCGATGTAGGACTTGACGGCGTAGATCGCCCGCTGCGTGTCGCGGGGGGTCAGGAGAGAATGGTAGTCGTTCGGCAGCACCCGCTCCACGTCCGTATAGTTCCCGATCCCCGGCCCGGCGAGGTCCGCCCTCTTCGATGCGAGCATACGCACACGACCCGGGCTACGGTCGCGCGGGAACGGCATAAACCTCGCGTCAACCTCCCTCCACACTCCCTCCCGCGGCGCCGGTCCGCGAGTCGGCCCAGCGGTCGACGGGCTCGTCGGTCACGTCGCCGGACGGACGGTGGGGGACCGTCCCGGGGCACTCCAGGATCGTTACCGCATCCCGAGCCGTGGCCCGTTCCTCGACGTAAAGCACTCGGATCCGGAACGCTTCACCGCCGAGCGCCCCCAACGTCACGATGCCGGCGTCGAACAGGAGAGCGGCCGGAAGGTCCGGGCACGCCGGGAGCCCGA